>CAJXGR010000471.1 GCA_913053665.1 uncultured Spirochaetia bacterium | reverse complement strand
CCAGTCGGGACATAAGAATCTATCTGACATCTGTCGAGCTAGGAAGCTCGACCTACAGACAAGGGGATTAGCCATTTTAGCCTGTTCCGAACTCACGTCAAATATTATCAACAGTCCATTTGTAGACATACCATCGTTTGTTGCGTTGATATAAATAGTAGATATAGCGTTGCTTTATGGTGATTCCATCCCCAGTATAGGTGACCTGAACATAGATCTTTGATCTTTTCCTGGCGTTTTCTATCACAGATTTATAGACTTTAAACTTAACAAACTTTTCTACACCAATACTGGACAGGTAATCGCTTTTAAGATATTCTTTGAATTTGTTCAGAATGGGTTTCCTCTTGCTGGGTTTAAGAGATTCGTAACGTTGCTTTAACTCTTTATATTGTTTATGATTAGAAGGGAATTGATTGATAAGTCGCTGGAGATCAATATATTTAAAGTATTTATTCCAGTTTTTATTCATTCTGGCGTGAAGCGTCTGTTCAACCGTATCATAGGGTATTTTTCCTCCTCCAACTAATGGATCATGAGATGCCCCATTACCTTGATAGGTGGAGGTTCTGATTTCAATATGGACAATTTGACTCACAAGGGGTTTGACCTGATTTCTTAAGTTGGGATAGAAAAATCCTTGAATCACGTAATGTCCAGGTTTATCGAGCTTATAAAGGTCTGCTATATTAAAACTTTCACCATAAAACTGCTTTTGCCCTAATGATACTCTTTTGATGTTTTGCTCATCCTTTTCTTCATCCTTTTTTTTGAGGTAAAAATACTCTTGTTCACTAATGACCTGATTTTTAATGGACTTTATGTAAAAGTAAAAGTTATTGTAAAACTTGTCAGAGACTTCGATGTTGACAGGATTCATTCCATCATTAAAGACCTGAAACTGGATACGAACAGGTTCGTTCAGTTGGTAGCTGGTTTTTTGAACTTTTAATCGACACTTTAAATGCTTATATGTCCTGTTGGATCCTTCGCTGTAGGTGATTGTCGATATAAGCAGGAATGATAGGACAGGAATCAGATATTTCAAAATATTACCTCAATTTCTAATGGCATGACAGGATGACATTTCTATATTGTATCGGATTTTGACAGCTTTGAATTAAAGAAAAATAGACCCTTTCCCGTGGGGTTTGATTTTTTTCATGTTATTTATTAAAAAACCTTGCAAATGCTATCAATTAAACTATATTTAATATGATCATTCAACTAAATATTGGGATAATAAGTTATTTAGAAGGTGTGAATTATGGTTGTTACCGAAGAGGATCCATTTGTAGAGCTCCCCGGAGCTTTAGTCGAAGAGATGCTGTCGAAAGGCGAACTAGCTGGCGATATTCTTTATAAATCCTATCAAACCATAGAAAATGATAAAATCAATATGAGAGAGCAACTATTAAAGAAAAATCTACTCATACGAGACACGGACTTAGGCTATACAGATATACCCACGACATGCGGAATAGATGGTTCCTATGGTATTGAAAGGCTTGTGGGCAGTGATCTTGTGGCCTGTGCGGCAGTGGCAGTGGAAGGCCTCACACCGCCTTCTGAAAAGACCCTCTGGTCGGGGCCACAGCATAGATTATTTGTTCAGCCTGAGAAACACTCTTCTAACACATCAGCCCTCTTAAAAGCGTTAATGATGATGATGGAGACGGAATTGGCAGTATTTGCCCAACATGGTATTGTGTTTTTAGACGGTTCCTTTGAAACTCCATTAATCAGTGTAAATCAAGGTGTTAGCTACATTCAAAAAGATATGGAATCTGATTTAAGTAGTAAGGTCTATGAGAAGTTTATAGATTTCCATACATCGTATCAAGAAGTTCTAAGGTCCTCCAGAACAGACAAAATGTGGGTCAGTATGCCAAAATATACCAGCAAAAGAGAATTGGGCAAAGCCCTGAAATGGCCTTCTCAATATGATGATCGAGGGATCTTAACATCGGTTCTTCAGCCTGGAGAAGTGATCCGCCCGATGCCTTTGGAATCCCCCATTGTTAATCGGTTAAACCTTCCATACAATGACAGGAGTCTTGAAAACCTCACGAATGATACTATACTTGCTTTAAAGGGTATTCATGTTATGTATTATAAGCCTCATAAATGGATACCGGCCTTTAGAATAGAAATATCCCGATCCATTGCAAACAATGATATTCGCTTAGCCTCTCTCCTTCAAGGGATTAAACATCAATGTCGTACAGCAAGCATTCTGGAACCTTATCCCCTTTATCTGGCGGACAGGATGGTCAAACATCTTGGTAAAGCTATACCGGCCTTTAGACAGGTCACAACACGTAAAATGATCGAATTACATCAAGATGACCTGGGAGACATTTTTTTAAACATGCATGCCTATAGAAGCGAGAATGGGAGGTAGATATGGATAAGAGATGTCCAAATTGCGGTGAACTAATCCCGCCCAATTATTCCTATCATGTTAAATGCGGCTGGAAGGGAGAAAGCAATATCAAAACAGCCCAATACTCCAATAAGCATCAGCCAGAACTGATGGATACAATGGCACCTAAACCACCATCTCATAAAGAGTCCAGTCATGGCAAGATAAAGACTTTAAAAGAAATACTTAATGACACAGA
>CAJXGR010000470.1 GCA_913053665.1 uncultured Spirochaetia bacterium | reverse complement strand
ATACGCAAGGGTGCTGAGAATCAGGTTTTAGTGGGTTTAAGGAATACAATACTTAATTTATTTCGACTGAATGAAGTTAGAAATGTGGCGACTGAGATAAGAAAGATCATGTATCGTCCCGATAATTGCAAATATTATTGGGGATTGCATTAGGATGAAATCGCCCTGAGGACACCACCTAATTTTTGGCATTTCATAAAATATGAGACAATAAATGATAAGAAGGGTATTTATTGGTGTATTATCATTTAAACCTGGTCAGGATCATAACAAAGTAGATGATTACTTCCCCCAAGCCAGACCAGACCGTCTTTTTCAGGATAGACCGTATTGATTCGTATGTGATGAGGGTGTAAAAAAGGCGTCTCATCCAGACAATAGATGCCATTCGACCCTATGGAAGACAGGTAAACTTCCTGACGGATCCCTGCTGTGAGCCAAATATTATCTTTATAATCCTTAATCATGTGGTAGACGATTTTATCCATAAAAAAGTCACCGAACCTTAAGTCCTTTACAATACACTGATTGATTTCATCAAAATGGTAGATGCCTTTATCCGCCAGGAAAAATATCTCTGAACCAAGAGGGGTTACCAATATCCCAGTATCAGGCAAGCCCTCTCGGGATGTAAATCGTATAATACTAGGCCGATCAAGGTCTTTTGATAGAAACTCAACCCTAAACACTTCGCCCACATTGGCTGAGACCCATAATCGCCCTTTTTTGTCCTCATAAAGGGATTTAACTTTTCCCTGGATTTCTGGGAGAATACGCCTTGAAGTGCATTTCCCGTCAACACAGTCCATATAATAAACTCCGTTACCTGTTGCTACATAAACACTTTCAGGAAAATTAAAGGACGCGGCGAGATTAAAGTTATTGACTTCAGACTCGATGACACTCACCTTCCCCTCATTGAGTTGATAGATGTAGGAATTAGTTCCAATCAATAACGACTCTCCCATGCTGAGCATACACAATGGCTGAGCCTTGATTTCTGGTATTTTCTTAAACAATGTCTGACTTCCTTTATAATCTGGACTTTCCCGAAAAACCCCCAAGGAGCTGGCTAGGTAAAGTTTGCCTTCATGTCGAGTGATGGAATTCACCGTCCCTTCAAATCCTGACGACTCGGCATAATTATAGACTGGGTTGGACATCTCCACTTTCGTGATCCCATTATTCAGTCCAATCCATAATACTTCTTTAGTATCCATATAAAGGCTTCGTATAGTGTTATCCTCTAAGGAGTTGCTCTTATTTAACTGATATTTGATCTTCCCCTGTCTATCAATGATCACGAGCCCCCCCTCAGACGTGCCCAGAGCAATGAGACCTTTCCCCAAAGCAACGGCTTTATAGATTGGATAGTCTGAAAGGAATAAATCTGCTTCTGTTGGGAAGGGTGAGTAATCTTTTTCGTCACATAGGAAATTACCGTGCTCTTTAGAAAATACAAGTAATCTGTGTTCATCATAGGGTAGGAGGAAGTAAATGATGATGCCCCTACTTAGAAACTTTTCTCCAACAGCCGTGAGAGTGATTTCGTCTAAGCTAAGTCTTACTAGACCCACATTCTTTTGCAACATAAATATTGTATCACCTAATGACACAGCTCTTGAAAAGAAAGTATCTGTCTTAAGGACTGTAAAGGCATTATTGAATAGGCGAAAAATGGCTTTATAAGTCCTGAAGTAGACCCCATCCGACACCGCGAGGATTTGCCAGACATCGTTGAAGCGTCTTTCAGCCTCAGGGAGTTCCTGGACTAACGATATATAGTGAGTATCCTTGTTGGTCTCTTCCAAATAGCCTATTTCACCGGCTCCACCTACATAAATTCGTCCATTCCTGTCTATAGCGAAGGAGCGGATGGTCCCGGCTCGCGGTATGGGTTTATTCTTCCAGTTTGTTCCATCGTATTCTAATATTCCATTATGGCTATTGGCAAAATAGATTTTACCGTCAGGACTTTCTATCATATCCCATATTTGCCCATGACCATTATAATCATCTGGGTTATAATGTTTTAGGAAGGGATGACGGAATTTGATATGTTCCTTTTGCTGATGCTCGACCCTAAAATCCGTGGCATTGATTGAGAAGTAGTCTTTAAAATTACGGGCAAAAGTAGCCGATGAGGAAAAGCCGCACTGGAGAGCGATGTCAACTACCGAAAGATGAGTTTGATACAAAAGGATATGAGCGGCCTGCTCTAGGCGAACACGCTTGATAAAATCGCCAATAGTTTCCCCTGTAACCTTCTTAAACACTCGATGGAAGTGATAGGTTGAGAATAAAGCAATTTCAGCCAGGGTTTCAGTCGAGATGTTTTCAGAATAGTGGGTCTCAATATAGTGAATGACATTCTGTATTCTGGTCTCATAGTCTATTTTGGTTTTCTCACTTTTGGGGGTCACAAAGGAAGTCCCTGCTAACGATAGGATGAAACAATTTATCTAATGATATGTAAAAATACACAAGATGGAGGAATATGTCGAGTAAATTATTGATAATCTTCTATAGACCCATCACTCGAAGGCACTCATCCCAGTAATATGCCTGCCCAACACCAAATGATGGATATTGTCAGTCCCCTCGTAGGTGATGACAGACTCAAGGTTCATCAT
>CAJXGR010000469.1 GCA_913053665.1 uncultured Spirochaetia bacterium | reverse complement strand
AAAGTATTGTATCGTTGGGTCTCATAAACTGGATATGACCATTGAGGCGAATGAAGACTTTATCATCGCCAATCATGGAGATATTCTTTCCCACGCCGGGATTATCCCGGGTCGTGCCAAAAGCGTTCGCGATATGGTTGTTCGACAGGGCAAAAGAAGCGAAGGGGGGATCAATGGTTGTATCCAATGCCATCAAAATCGGGCCAAGTTTTGCGATCAATGCCATAGTTATGTAGGTGTTCAGAGCGTTAACGAACAAACAGGTTGTTTTGCCTGTCATTCCTACCCTACGGATAAGTATAAAGAAGGCAAACAGGTTCGTTTTGCTAAAAAGGAATGGGAAAAGTGGAACGAAGAAATGAAGAAATGGAGGAAAAAGCCATGAGTGATCCTGTTGGAAGCACTATTGACAGACGAGCTTTCATAAAGATGGGTGCGTTAGTCGGGGCGGGAACAATAACGAGCTATGGGCTCACCCTCCTTCCTACTATCCAAAAGGAGCGTGAGCGTCCAGGTTCCTCTGATTCCAAGGACTATAAACCGACTTGGAGAATGATCATTGATCCGAGCAAATGTGCAAAAGACTGTGAAGACTGTATCACCGCGTGTCGAAAAGAAAACAATGTCCACGAAGACTTGTTCTGGATCAGAAAAGCAACCATCGTTCGAGAGATGGCCAATGGTCAGAAGCTGGAAGTCACCGCTCCCATGCTTTGTAATCAGTGTGACAATCCTCCCTGCCATCAAGTATGCCCTGTAGATGCAACTTTCATAAGACCGGATGATATCGTGGACGTTGACAAACACCGATGTATTGGCTGTCGATACTGTGTCATTGGCTGTCCTTATGATGTCCGTGTTTTTAACTTCTATGAGAATCCTGCCAAAATGGCGGATGAGAACGTAAATCCCATCTATCCCATTCGGATGCACGGGGTGGCGGAATCCTGTAACTTCTGTGATCACAGAATAGATAAGGCCTTGTATGCCGGTAAAGAGCCAATCACAGCCTGTGCAGAAGCCTGTAAAGACGCTGGACACAGTGCCATCGTTTTTGGGGACATGAAAAAGCCCAATAGTCCTGTCTCAATCAAGATCACTGAGTTAGCCAAAAATAAAGTTATGTTAAAAGGACTTCGTGAAGATCTGGGCTTGAAACCTAAAGTCCTGTACGTAGGCCTGTGAGGTATTATGAATAAAGTCTATTTTCGTGCCATTGAAGGGAAATCCACTCAATATTTTATAGCGTTAGTCGTTTTTGGTGCATTAGCCGCCCTCGGGATGCTGATCACCTATATCATGTATGATCAGGGGCTGGGACATGAAAATGCGTACCTTGGCCGTCTGACCGGCATGAACAGTCGGGTTCCGTGGGGACTCGGGATTGTAATGGCTATCTATTACATTGGATTGAGTGCCGGATCATTAGTTATATCTGCCCTATCCTCTGTTTTTGGGCAAAAGGAATATAAACCCTTCGGTCGGATGGGGGTTTATCTCTCTATACTGCTGATTATTGCGGCGTTAATGTCCATCATTTTGGACTGGGGAAGACCCGATCGGATTATAAACCCCTTTATCTATCTGAATCCTAGCTCCATGTTCTCCATCAACACTCTTCTATATTCGGTTTATATGTTCATTGGCTTCCTCTATTTATTGGCCATGTTTGCCGAAAACGAGAAATGGGTGGGTCGTATTTCTCTCTTGGCCGTCTTTTGGGCAGTTTTGGTCCATAGTGGGACAGGCTTTATTTTTGGAGGAACCCTTAGAGAACTCTATGAGTCCCCATTATTAATCCCAGGCTTTGTAGTGGCGGCTTTGTCCTCTGGAACAGCCCTCATCATATTAGTCATTCAGATCACCTTTAAAGCCTCTAACCGAAAGCTGGACACCGAACTGATTAAAGGCCTCTCCAGATTGCTGGTCATATTTATTATAGTGGTTTTGTATTTTATCACTGTAGAAAACCTGTTCAGAGGATACGTGGCCAAGTCTCGTGAAGCAGAATGGTACTTTCTCTTTGGTGAGAACTTTCATCAAGTGCTCAATGGTGATTGGAAAGCTTTCTTCACCCCAAGGGCTGCGGGAAACATCCATCACTTCATGTTTTGGATCGGGCTTATCCTTGTGGGGACTATCTTACCAGCCCTCATATTATACATTAAAAAGCTGAAAGACTCCATCATATGGATCAATTTGGCTTCTCTTATGGTGGTCGTCGGTGTTTTATGCGAACGTTATATCATCGTAATCCCTGGCCAGACCCATAAGATAGAGCTTATAAAGGGAGCTAAAGTCATCTTCAAAGATAGTATTGACAAGCTGGCTGGTACGATTACAAGCGCAACCAGTGTGAGTATGGGAGTGGCTCAGTATAATATCTCCCTCGCAGAGATCCTTCAAGCGGTGGGTATTGGGTCATTGGTTGTTTTTGCCTTTCTATTGGGTGTTAAATGGTTTGACCTTCTTCCTACAGAGGCTAAGGCACTATCAACGGAATCTCCTGCCAATCCAAGTTCTCCTGAACAAGAAAAAGACTAAATAGTTATCTTTAACGTTGTAGGGGCAGATCCACGTTTGTCTGCCCCTGTGGAAGGGTGAACACGTGGGTTCACCCCTACAGACAGTCAGAT
>CAJXGR010000468.1 GCA_913053665.1 uncultured Spirochaetia bacterium | reverse complement strand
AGTAGGCACTCGATTTTCGCGGATTCAATCGTATTGCCAAACGAAAATCCCGGATAGCTAAATCATACTTCCTGAGCTGACTATAGGCTTTTCCACGATTAATGAGGGCCTCAATGTCCCTTGGAGTCATCCTGAGCACAATATTAAAATTCTTGATAGCCCGTTTATCCTTTCCTAAGCGGTAATAGGCAAGGGCACGATGATGATAAGGCAATGGAGATCGTGGATCCAACTTGATAGCCTTCGTAAACAAGCGGATAGACTTAGCATATTTCTTTGCTCTAAAGGCTTTTATCCCTTTAAAATAATACTCTTCAGAAGTGGTTTGCCAGGTTTTTCTTTTTTGAGTCTTTTTTTTCTTATTCCTGTTATATTTCTTTTTTACAGGATCTTTTTTAGCTCCTTGTTCACCACAGGATATTGAGCCAAATAGACTGATAATCATCAAGAAAAACAAAATATTCCAGATCTTTTTAGTTAAAGTCCTAATAGGTCTCAAATTCTTCCCCCAAAATAAGCATCAAGCAGATATTATAATCCTTTATATACCAAACTGATTTTAAATTATCCGGTTATAAAACCTCTATCCCCGTAGAGACGCATGGCCATGCGTCTCTACGGGTGACAATTCATAAACCTTTTAGTATAAAAACTCATTTAGTAAATTAAATAATCACTTAAATAAAAGCAAATAAGTTTTGACAAATAAAAACACTAACAGTATATTTCCATCCTATGCGTCTTATAGCACTAATTATATTAATCGTACCAACCACGTCTTTTGCAAATATCCATTTAAACACCTTTCACATTGAAATGAGTGGTAGGCGATTTGTCAAAAATGATGTGTTTTCCCTTACAGTAAGGGCTTCGGGCACAGTCGACCCCTTCACTCCTGATCAGCTCTATCTAAGCTACCCCAAGAAACTTGCTACAAAAGATATTGAAATAGTCAATGTTGATTTAGACCATTCATTTATTAACTCGCAACCTCTAAACATACAGTCAAAAAGGAGATTTGCCTTTAAGCTCATCTTTCACTTGAGGGCAAAAAACGAAGGGATTTTTGATATACCCAATCTACCCATCGGTTTCCTGAATTCCTATCCTTTCATCTACACTCCAAAGCGAGAAGTTCAAATATTTGATAGCTATTTTTCGTTGATCAAGCCTTATCTCATCATTCCTCTCGGCTTAATGGGTGGGCTTTTCATCTTCTTTTGGTTTAGATTCGTTCCTCCTAAAGTTTATCTAACTTACTTGGAGATCAGCACATATAACAGATTTCTGAGGATTAAAAAGCGAAAGGATTCCAATCCGATGGCTAAAATCAGAACTCTGTTGATACGTTACATAAAAAAGAAAGTTAAGATTAAGTTGCCTTTGGAGAGCCTTGAGAAAGGCGATTTCGCCTGCCTTCCATTGAATCAGGAAGTCATCCATCAATTAAATCGCTTCTGGCAGCAAACGGACTATTCATCTGCAGATGAAACCAGGTTACTATCTATAGAGGAAAACTTTAAGTCCCTATTATTTATCTTGAGAGAGATCACCTAAAAAGGATTAAAAACAAATGGAAAAAAATATCCAGGAAATCCAACAGCAAATTGATGAAAGAAAAGATCAAATTCAAAGTCTTATAGAGGAAATTGCAAAAGTTGTTATCGGTCAAACCGAGATGATTAAAAAGCTCTTAATCGGCTTATTCACGGGGGGCCATATCCTATTGGAGGGTGTTCCGGGTCTGGCTAAAACTTTATCAGTGAAAACAGTGGCTCAGACAATTAATGCCTCTTTCAAAAGAATACAATTCACTCCTGACCTCCTTCCAGCTGATCTTCTTGGCACACTTGTCTTTAATCAAAAAACGGGACGCTTTTCAGTTCGTAAAGGCCCCATTTTCTCAGAGATCATATTAGCCGATGAGATCAATCGAGCCCCCAGCAAAGTCCAGAGCGCCCTCTTGGAGTGCATGCAAGAGCATCAGGTCACCATTGGGAATAAAACTTACCCTCTAGGCCCGTTGTACTGGGTTCTAGCAACCGAAAACCCTATTGAGCACGAGGGAACCTACCCTCTCCCGGAGGCCCAGATTGACCGCTTTATGCTGAAGATTAAAATCGGTTATCCTAAAATGAGTGAGGAAAAACAGATAATCCATTTAGCCATAAAGGCAGATTATTCGCCAAGCCATAGAAAAAGAACAGGTCGACGTACGTCACGTGATAGATAAAGATGACGTGTTGGCCTTTCAGAACTTGGTGAATAAGATTTATATTGACGAAAAGCTTTTGGAATACATCACTCACATCGTCAACGCAAGCCGAAATCCCAAGGAATACGGTATTTCAAATGACTGGATTAGTTTTGGTGCCTCACCCAGGGCTTCCATCTATCTGGCGCTTGCAGGAAAGGGTCACGCACTCATTCAGGGCAGGGGTTATGTCCTGCCAGAGGATATTAAATCCATCGCTCAAGATGTCCTAAGGCATCGAATTATATTAAGTTACGAGGCTGAAGCCGAGGAAAAGACTCCCGAAGAACTGATTGATCAAATCCTTTCATTGATCCCAGTGCCATAATATCCTGAGAGGTCCTTATATATCAAAATGTTGTGGATCCTTTTGCCTTGTAGAAAGT
>CAJXGR010000467.1 GCA_913053665.1 uncultured Spirochaetia bacterium | reverse complement strand
GCAAGATGGCGATCATTTACAATCTGGAAGAAGACATCCGGTTTAAGCAGGGAAAAACTGAAGGGAAAGCTGAAGGGAAGGTTGAAGGGAAAGTTGAAGGGAAAGTTGAAGGGAAAGTTGAAGGGAAAGCTGAAGGGAAAGCTGAAGGGAAAGCTGAAGAGAAGTTACGGATTATCAAGAAGATGAGTCAACAGGGTTTAGATCCAGCACTCATTGCCAGAGTAACAGGGTTACCAGAAAAAGAGATCACTATAATTATTAATGCTGAC
The DNA here is from genome assembly GCA_913053665.1 of uncultured Spirochaetia bacterium. GTDB lineage: Bacteria > Spirochaetota > UBA6919 > UBA6919 > UBA6919 > CAJXGR01. The sequence continues at coordinate 2,376 of CAJXGR010000467.1, read as the reverse complement.
GTTAAATAACTCTTTTCAAACAGTTTTTACCGGACCAAGATTCTCTTTGAATTGTAAGAATAGTTGAAGTCAGTAGGAGAGGACATGACAAATTACTGATATGATTTGACTTAATCCTTGAGTATAATTTAGGGATATCGCGAACAAGTAATATTACCACAATTTTCTCTTGGCTTCTCTGCGACTCAGTGGCGATTAACAAGTCGAACTCACGTTATATTAGTATTGAAATCCCTCGGTTTCCATCAATCAGACAATTCATTTCATAAGGACAAGCAAAGTGGCGAGAATCCTTAACTTTATCGGCTGTGAGACCATCTTTTCCTCTGCCAACACGGTAATCATCGGTTATCCATACGATGGGACAAGCTCCTATAGGCCTGGATCACGGTTTGCCCCTTCTGCTATCCGTGAGGCATCGGATGGATTGGAGACGTACTCACCCTACCTCAACTTAAGCCTCGACGACAAACAGATATGCGATCTGGGTGACCTCACATTGCCTTTTGGAGATAAGATGAGAGTACTCGATATGATCCAGGATAAGACCAGAGAGCTTTTATCGGCCTCCAAGGGCATATTATCCCTGGGTGGAGAGCATTTGATCACTTACCCTATTGTCAAAGAGTTTGTAAAGACCTTTCCCAACATGATTATAATCCACCTGGACGCTCACGCTGACCTACGGGACGAGTATTTAGGGGAGAAGGAGTCCCATACCACTGTCCTAAGAAGGATTTATGATATAGTAGGGCCGAAAAAGATCTATCACTTTGGTATTCGCAGTGGTACCCAAGAGGAGTTTCAATTTGCAAAGGACTATGGACATTTTCACCCCTATCACTTGAGGATGATGGAATCGGTGCTTTCTGAAATCCCTGTTGAGACACCTATCTACCTCACGATTGATCTGGATGTATTGGACCCATCAGTATTACCCGGAACAGGGACTCCCGAGCCCGGTGGCATTCAGTTTATGGAACTGTTATCAGCTATTCACGCATTCAGGGGTAAAAACCTTGTGGGGGCTGATGTTGTTGAGCTAGCCCCGGATTACGACCCAACAAAAGTCTCAAGCATTGTTGCCGCCAAAGCGATACGGGAATTACTCTGTTTATTGAAGTAGCTATCTAATGATCTTTAATCTTCCGATGTTTGAAAAAGGACAGCAAAAGTATAACACCAAAAACACCTGCTACATAAAAGAAAATATCGCTATAAGGTGCTTTATTGATGAATAGAACAAGGGAAAAGGTACCTGACGAAATTAAAAGCAAGGTGTAAATAAACTGATGGCCCAGGCGGTAGATGACTTTGACACTCTTATTGAAATCACGTATTTGTATCTTGAACTTGCCCTGATTAATGATTTCAAAGGTCTTAAGACTGTATTCAGGCAGGGAATAGAGATCCGAGGCCCAATTCTTTAAATCGGTCTTGATATAATCGGCAAAGGTTTTGTCCTTCCCGATGATAAAATTCTCAACATAGGGCCAGGCAATCTGAAAGATGTTCACTTTAGGGTCGAGTTGGGCCGCCAGACCCATGAGGAGGGTAATGGTCCTCCAAAGATACATGTAGTTTCTGGGAACCTGGAAAGATCGCATCACCTCACCCAGACGAAGATCCAGTTTCTTTATCGAGTCGAAGTCGCTGAAGTCCTTGATTTTAAGATTGCGATAATCACTGATTTTAAGGTTCTCCAGCTTGTCAAATCGATAGGCTAAAAGTTCTTCGATCTCCTCCCGATTGGCTAAACGGGTCATGAAGCCCATATGCTCTAAAGTGTCTACCATAGCAGAGATACGTTTATTGATAATGGCGTTGACCAGCTTGGGGACGTACTTTTTAAACCGTTTGCTGAAGATCTCCACGGACCCAAAGTCGATAAAAGCAATTTTCAGTTTGTCCTCATTCACAACGAATATATTGCCGGGATGGGGGTCTGAGTGGAACTTTTCATCGGTAAAAATCATCTTGGAATAGGCTTTAACAAGAAGTTTAGACACCTCTCCAGGATCAATATTGGCTTCTTCAAGCTCTTGCACATGATTTATTTTAATCCCCTCAATAAACTCCGTGGTGAGTATGGCCTGAGAGCTAAGATCACCCATCACTTCCGGGAAAATGAACTCGGTTTCATTCTTAAAGTTAGCTTTAATTTCTTCCAGGTTCTTATGCTCTTGGATGTAATTCATTTCTTCCGTAACGGTTTCCGTGAATTCCTGATAAATGATTTCTGGGTCGAAAAAAGGGAAGAAGAAGTGGGTTAATTTGAGGATAGCCCGGATAGACCTAAAGTCACGCTTCACAAGATTTTCCATACCTGGATACAAGACTTTCACAGCTACTTTTTGCCCCTCAAAGGTGGTGGCG
>CAJXGR010000466.1 GCA_913053665.1 uncultured Spirochaetia bacterium | reverse complement strand
CTTTGATATATAACACTTAAAGTATCGGAATTTATAGAATATTGTCAAGAAAAAAACCCACTGGGTACTGGCTTTTCCTAAAATACCGAGGGACTGTCACCGTTTTAGCGGTTTTTATCGTAATGGCTCATGAGAATGGCATATATTTGCTGAGCCATTTTCTGATAGCCCTTTTTCGTGAGATGTGTGTGATCCTTTTGTCCCAGTTTCTTTTGGACAAAGCGTTGCATAGAATCATTCCCCCCCATCAATGCGAATTGGTTGATGAAAGCGGCATTTTCGAGGTGTGAAGCTGTGATTTGGGCTTCTATAATCCTTTTTAGTCTGAGAGGAGTCACCCAATCCTTTACCTTACGTCGCTTTGAAGCAATAGATATGTTTTTATCGGGGGGGCCGATGACCAGTATGTCCACAGAATGATGGGTGGCTCTTTGGATTGTTTGGATTAGCTTTCTAAATCGAGATTGATAGGTTTTTGGGTGAAACTTTGGATCATTGAGACTGTTCGTCCCATAGGCCAGGATAATGAGATCCGGTTGACGCCATGCCATCTGGGTTTTTAAGGTATTCTCCCAGTCCTGCCGAAGCAGATGACCTATTTTCGCCCCATCCAGACCCAGTGTGTCAAAGACAATCCCTCGATCCGAAGATTCCAAGACCATGCCATAGAGGGTTACAGGATTTTTGCCTCTTATTTCTATGGATAAACTCTTTTCAGGAGATGAGAGTTCGTGAACAAATCGTCTGATATGAGGTTTGACACTTGAATCCAAGGGGATAAGTATCTGCTCTTCACTGGTATTCAGGTATAAGCGCCCCCTTTTGGGTTTCTCATGATACCAGAGTTCAATGTGATCGAAATCACCTTCTCGGCACCGGATGATCGATTGAGTCTCCTTTCCAATGCTTCGGACACCTCCAAGACCATAGGGTAGCCTTCTACCCTTATATTTATGGGAAAATAGGGAACGGTAATGGGTCCAGCCATCCTTTCGCTTTTTACCTGTTTTGCTGTTTTCATCTAAATATTGATAGAATATCCTGAAAGGGTTTTTAATAAAATGAATAAAAGGACTCTCATCAGGTTCTTCAGGGGTCTGACTATGCAATTTTCTGGTCTGGACGTCCACAAGGGTATGATAATACCATGCCCAGGGTTTTCCAACATGGATATATCCAGGCCCGCCCGATCCAAACCTCTTTGATAGCAGTTTACGCAGTTCACCGGTCATCCAGTCGCAGGAGGTATGGGAGTCCCCAAATTGAAGGATCCTTACTTTATTGATTGTTCCTTGATCTAAAGCCGACAGCTTTGCATAAAACCTGTTTAAGTAATCCATTCCCAAAGAGTTGATACTGTTTGTATTAAAGAGAGAGCTTTTTGAAGGATTCCTGGATTTATTGGCACTGCTATCTTGACAAGAGCATATCAGGATAACTGAAGTGATAATAGAGATATAAATGCTATAAGATGATGTGTCACGTTTTTTCATGGCGGCCTTCGGTGTGATTCATGACAGGATCGGATGAAGATGGATTAATTAAAAGATTTTATTATTGCCTAAAACTATTTTCATGTTATTATTTACTATAGTCAACACGATAGGTAATTAATTTGACATTAAAGGGGCGCTAATGGGAATCCATAACATATACTCTAAAAGAAAAAAGAGTGAACTGGGTGAATCACAGGATGTTTATCAATATGATATTATCCCAGATAAGTTTCGAAACCAAGTCATTCATATTATAGGAGATATGTTCCGATATAATGATCATTATAGAGGTGAACAAGAACTTCTAAATTCTATTTATGATATATTATGCCGTGAATATGGATACTTGGAGCTTCCAGCTGAAGGTGGTTATAAGTTTGAGAAATTACTTAATTTTTTCCTAATAACTGAAGAATCCGAAGAAGTATTAGATGTCATTGAACTTGTTTTCATAGTCATAGATAAGCAAATACGAAATAGAAAATATAAGCTTATAATGAGTGCAGATGGAGCTATCAATGAACTTAATCAGAGATTCAAAGAAAATGGTATTGGTTATCAATACGAATCCAGTAAAATTGTCAGGATAGATGCTGAATACATTCATTCTGAAGCGGTAAAACCTGTTCTCAAAATCTTATCAGATAAGAATTATAAAGGGGCTAACGCGGAATTCCTTACAGCCCACGAACATTACAGACATAAGAAATATAAAGAATGTATAAATGAATGTCTTAAATCCTTTGAAAGCACCCTCAAAACAATTTGTAAAAAACATGGCTGGAAGTACCAAGAAAAGGCTACAGCAAGTACACTGATAGGTATTGTTTCAGATAATAATTTATTCCCAAGTTTTATGCAGAGTCAGATGGGATCAATTAAATCAGTTTTGGAAAGTGGCATTCCAACGGTAAGAAACAAACTTTCCGGTCATGGGCAGGGAGATTCAGTATTAGTTGTAGAAGGACATTGGGCATCTTATTTACTCCATCTTACTGCAACAACGGTTCTTTTTTTAGTAGAGTTAGAACTAAATCTCTAAATAACATGAGTTCGGGACATAAGAATCTATTTGACAAAAGTTTAGCCTAACAAACTGGCATCTGCCGAGCTAGGAAGCTCGACCTACAGGCAAATGGATTCTCTCTGAAAAAGCTTGTAG
>CAJXGR010000465.1 GCA_913053665.1 uncultured Spirochaetia bacterium | reverse complement strand
AAAAAGATGGGTTTTGCCACGAAAAGATTTGGTCAAATGAAAATTAGTTTATTATAATATACCTATAACCGATTTTTAAATGAATGGCATTTTTTTATATTGCCTCCATTTATCAACTAAAAGTTAAGTTAGGCTATGACAAAAGATAATAAAGATGAGCAATTAAATGTGAAAGGTCCTAAAGGAAACGAAATTAACCTTTCATCCACTTTTACGACCTTAAAATCTTTCTCTGATGATACCATTGCAGCAGCCATTCAGGATATCATCTTCTCCTTGGACCTGAGTAGAAAGGATGATTATGCCTCATTTGTTAAAGAACTCACCACTCTTCTTGTGGAATCTGGGGTAAGAACCCGTTTGGAGCAATCTCTTATTGCTCAGGTTAAAATCCTCCAAAGACGTAAACCCAAATCTGTAGAGGATAATCGGGATATTTCCGAAGTGTTTACCGTAGATCAGGGGGCTCTGGACGGCTTATCAAGCGATTTAAAACTTCAGCTCGACATCACAAACTACATCCTGAATTACTTTAAGGAAGGTAATTTCCAGGTAGTGGAACAGTGTTTGGATGTCCTGTTAAAGAAGAACGTACTCATTAATACCGTTAAGAACTTTATCAAAAAGGAAATACAATACTATATCAATAACCAGGATAGTGAAAATATTAAGCGGATAGCTAATAAATATATAGTGCATCCTAAATTAGCTCCTGCCATTAAAGAGCAACTGGATAGGAACCTGAATGCATAAATCATCATTAGCAATCTAACAGGTACTTTAGACCCTCTCCTTGACCCAATACATGTCTCATTCGCCTTCTATTATAAACCTTCTATAAATAGACTCGTTAATTGATGGTTTAATAATTAATTACCTTATCTTCCATCACAGATGCCAAAATCTGTCCTTTCTGTCTAATCCTGTGAAATATTATTAAATACTTCTTTCAAGTGTTTAATATTTAAAGATCGGGATTGATTACACCAAAGGATGGATTCCTATGGAAGCGGTCTACAAACCCAAAAATCCCATACGGATTGTCACAGCCACCTCTCTCTTTGACGGTCATGATGCCACTATAAACATTATTAGAAGGGTCTTACAGGCGTCCGGAGCAGAGGTTATCCATTTGGGACATAATCGGTCTGTTCAGGAGATCGTTCATTGTGCTATCCAGGAGGATGCCCAGAGTATTGCTGTATCCTCTTATCAGGGCGGCCATATAGAGTTTTATAAATATATGATTGATCTTCTTCGCCAGCTGGAGGCAGATCACATAAAAGTCTTTGGTGGCGGAGGCGGTGTCCTGCTGGATTATGAAATCAAAGAGCTATTGGATTACGGAGTGACCAACCTTTATTCCCCGGATGATGGACGCAACCTTGGACTACAAGGTATGTGCAATCAGATACTTGAATTATCCGATTTCTCCACAATAGATTACTCACCCAGAAACCTGGAAAACCTGACTCCTCAAAGACCAAAAGCTCTTGCACATGTCTTGACAATTGTTGAGATGGGTCACGGGATTGATATAGATGGGCTAAACAGCCTTCAGCAAAACAAATCACAAAGTAAGACTCCTGTCATCGGGATTACGGGAACAGGAGGAGCCGGTAAATCTACTCTATTAGATGAATTACTCCGTCGTTTTCTCACCGATTTTACAGATATAAACATCGCCGTCTTGTTAATAGATCCATCCAGACGAAAAACAGGGGGAGCATTACTCGGTGATCGAATTCGTTTGAATACAATGAATTATGAGAGATTGTACGTGCGATCCATGGCAACGCGACAATCCCATAAAGCTCTTTCAAAGCATATGGAAAACGCGGTTAAGGTATTAAAGGCCAGTAACTTCGACATTATCTTTCTAGAGACCTCAGGGATCGGCCAATCCGATACGGAAATCATTGATCACAGCGACCTGTCGATTTATGTCATGACTCCTGAATATGGGGCAGACACTCAGTTAGAGAAGATTGCCATGCTCGACTTTGCCGATTTCATTGTTCTGAACAAATATGATAAACCAGGGGCTGAAGATGCCCTGCGTCACGTTAAGAAACAGTATCAAAGGAACCATCAGTTATGGGATAGGGACATGGATTCCATGCCTGTCTATGGATGTATCGCCTCTCAGTTTAAGGATAGGGGTTTGGATGACTTGTACCTGGCTTTGATCAATGAGCTTAAACCTTTTATTGAGCCTTTCATTTTGCCTGATAGGGATAGGAGCCATGGAAGTTCTAATCAACTGATTCCACCGGATAGAATAAGATATCTTGGCGAAATTGCCGAGTGTGTCAGGGCATATAATGAAATGGCTGAAGAACAGTCTCACATTGCTGAACAGATTCATGGACTAGAGCAAAGTATTAAATGGTTTAAAGATAAAGACGACTTAACAAATATAGATATAATAGAACAATTAGATAAAGCCGTAAATGAGTTAGACTTAAAGCTGTCTAACGAGAGTCGTCTTCTCATTAAAAATTGGGATCAGCGGGTTCAGGCCTACCAAAAAGACTCTTTTACTTTTAAGGTCAGAGACCAGGGGATTAAAGTCAAGACCTTCACGAAGTCTTTATCCAGCCTGAGAATTCCAAAGATTGCACTTCCGCCTGCAAGGCGCCGGACGAAAAGCCGTTGAC
>CAJXGR010000464.1 GCA_913053665.1 uncultured Spirochaetia bacterium | reverse complement strand
GACAGATGCCAATTTGTTAGGTTAAACTCTTGTCAGATAGATTCTTATATCCCGAACTCACGTTAGTTAGCCCGAATAGATTAGGTCGAACTGAAGGATTGATTTCATTGGATTGTACGTTCGATTAAACCTTTCATAGAATCCAAAAAAACCTCTTTCTCTTGATCGATGTAATCATTGGAGTAAATGGGTGGATGAATAATCACTTTAAGCTTAGCGAGACAGATTTTAAAGGTGTCAGGAGGGTTCACTTCATGGCTCCCCAAAATGGTGACTGGTAGAATGGGAGCTTTACTTTTTATGGCTAATGCATAGAAACCTTGTTTGAAAGGGAGTAATTGCTTAGGGTTGTTAGACCAGGTTCCTTCTGGAAAGATATAGACGCTTATGTTCTTCTTTAATTTATTGATACCCTCACTCACCGCTTGAAAGGCTTTCTTGGGGTCTTCCCGATAAACAGGTATGAAACCCATTTTCTTGATGAGCCAGCCAAAAATCGGGATTCTAAAAAGTGACTGTTTGGCAAACCACGCAAAATGTATATCTAAAGCATGGGTGGCTAATAAAATATCCATATTACCCTGATGGTTGGAGTAAATAATCTGAGGTTCATTCTTTAAAATATAATCTTTTCCAATCACCTCAACTTTGTGAAACAAAAGAGAGTATTTGGCCCAAAGTTTCATGGCAGCGTATGGAACAGGAGTGCTTAGTCTAACTAATGACTCGATAAGGAAAATAAATGAAATAAAGAGGGTGAAGAGTACGGTCACTCCCAAAATCCAAATCAATAAGAGAACACTAAGCATATTGACCGACAAGGGGTACGAAAACGCAGTTCGTCAATTTATCTATCTTAAGACCATATTTCCTGGAACTATTAGATTCTGTTTTAGTAAGACGATAGAGAATCTGATTGGCTTTACTGCCAACTGGAATAATGAGTATACCATTCATATTAAGCTGATCGATTAGTGGGCCTGGTATTTGTGAGGCTCCGGCCGTCACGATAATACGGTCAAAGGGGGCATGTTCTGTCCAGCCCACGGATCCATCACTTACTTTATAAAATATATTATCATAGCAAAGGGATTGGAGAATAGAACAAGCTTTTTCGGAAAGCTCCGGGATTCTCTCAATGGTATACACTTTAGCTGAAAGCTCAGCCAATATGGCTGTCTGGTACCCTGAACCTGTCCCCACTTCCAGAACAGACATGGAATCCTTTAAATCAAGAGCGAAAGTCATTAGTGCAACGATATAAGGCTGAGAGATCGTTTGATTATAACCAATCCCTAAGGGGTGGTCTGAAAAAGAGTGTTCACGTAATTCCACGGGTACAAACCGCTGTCTTGGCACTTGAGCCATTGTTTTTAGCACACTTGGGTCTTTGATTCCCCGTGACACAATCTGTTCACTGATCATTGAGCTTGTGGTATCCCTGGATTTCATCCCTTTCATTTAATCTCTCCACCTTAAATTTAATCATTCTAATGGAAGACTCAAAGGAATTTATTGAATCTCCCAAAACAATTTACTGCTCCAGGGATTTACTATAAATCTTGAACTAAAAAGAAAATAGGGTAATGACACGTATTGAGTCAAATATAATCTGTAATACTTTTAATCTTTGATAGGATCAATAGACTGGGGATAAATACCGTGAATATTCATTCGTAAACTTGTATTTTTATTCAAATACCTGACTTTTTTTCAGTTCATCTTGTTTTTTTCGTAAAACTGGATTATAATACTTTATATTCATTAGCTGCGTGTAAAAATTACATAGGTAATGACTTCAAATAAAGGAAACATTTATGGGTACTTCCATGATAGACACTATGTCTGAGGACTTGAATAAGTCCATCAAACAACAGGATTTGGATAGCATTAAAAAAACATATCGGGAAAACAATGAACTTGTGTTTATAGAAAACTTCTTACCTATTGATTTCGTCAATCAGTATTTACTTTCTGAGGCGGATAAACTAAGACCTGAAGTTCATAGGAGTTATTTTCCGGGATACAAAAAAGCAGGTAGTATTAGCTATAATACCCTCGCAGAAAAAGCCCCTAATACCATGTCAGTCTACCGATCTCAAGCATTTATGGATTTCATTGGTCATCTTGTTGAAAAAACCGTTATGCTTTGCCCTGAAGCAGACCCCCATTCCTGTGCCCTCTATTATTATACTGAGCCAGGGGATCACATTGGTAATCACATTGATGGCTCCTACTACAAAGGCAAACGCTATACAATCCTGATAGGTCTTGTCCAGAACTCGGAACAATGCAAATTATTAGGCTATTTAGATAAGTTCAACCGGAAGAAAGAAACAAGAAAGTTAGAGATTATGACTCATCCAGGATCTATGGTGCTATTCAATGGGGATAAGCTCTGGCATGGCGTGTCAGCCCTTGGTGAAAATGAAGAAAGAATTATGTTAGCCATCGAATACATTACAGACCCCCGAATCAATAGAGTTTTACGCTTTGTTTCTGACATGAAGGATGCTATCGGATATTTTGGGTTTTCAAATGTCTTCAGAAGGCGAAGACCCTCCTCTTAGAAACCGCCGCATTAAGCCCAATTTGTAGGGGCGGGTTTGAAGAATCTGTCGCATTAGCATCACGTTGTAGGGGCGACCCGCCGGGTCGCCCCTACAACGTGAT
>CAJXGR010000463.1 GCA_913053665.1 uncultured Spirochaetia bacterium | reverse complement strand
CTCGCTTTTGTTCCATGACATTGTGCAAAGAACGGTCTAAAAGATCTGATGACAATTCATCTTTTGTAAGATAGTCATCTGCTCCTTCTCGAAGGGCTGCTATGACTGTTTGCTTATCCCCCATTCCCGTGAGTAGGATGAATGAAGCCTTTGACTCAGCTTTTTTGAGTAATCGGATCACATCGATCCCTGTTTCCTTCCCCAGCTGATAGTCTACAAAGATCACATCCCTATCTTCTCTATGAATATGGCTTAGCGCATCCTCTCCGGATACACAGGCAACGTGATCGATCTTCCATAGGGACAATTTATTCAAATATCGACCTAATAGGGTGCTATCCGCTTTATTGTCGTCAACAATTAAAACAGTCAGTAGGGTCTGCATCAGTAATTCCTTCTAGCCGTCTATAGAGGGTAGCTCTGAAACAACAAGCCAGAAATCCTCTATACTCTTTATGACCTTAATAAACTCATTGTTATCAGATGGTTTGGTGATATAAGAGTTGACACCTAGATCATAGGACTCCAGAATGTCATGTTCCTGATTGGATGTGGTCAACATAACTATCGGGATGGCCTTCAGGCGTGAGTCTTTTTTAATACTCTCTAAAGCCTTCTTCCCATCCATTCGCGGCATGTTGATGTCCAGTAAAATGAGATCAGGTCGCTGACTATTCTGAGGGTCGGAGTATTTATCCTCTCTCCTTAGATAGTTCATCAATTCGACCCCGTCTTCTACAACGTGAAGCTCCGTTTGGACTTTCACATGTCTTAGCATTCGTTTGGTGATTTGCTGATCCGCCGGATTGTCTTCTGCCAGTAAAATGATGGCTGGCCTGCCATTTGCTTTCTTTTTGATCATCCTGCCTCCATTTCTATGGATTTAATATTGCTCTCTTGCAGTGTGAATATGAATTGACACCCTTCTCCCGGTTGAGACTCCACTTTGATCGTTCCTCCGTGTTGCTCAACAATCTTACGGCATACAGCAAGACCGATTCCCGAACCCTCATACTTGTCAACACCATGTAAACGTTTGAAGGGAGTAAAAATCTGATCCAGATAATCTTCTTCTATCCCTATCCCATTATCAGCCACAGTAATCTCCCATAAATCATTTAGATGACGTGCTGAGACTTTTATATGAAGTGGTTTGTCTCCCCTGAATTTAATGGCATTACTCACCAGGTTTTGTAGAACGCGGCCTAAATGAAGGGCATCCCCCTGAACCACAGGCAAACTATGCCATTCAACATGAGCATTGGCCTCTTTGATACGGGTTTCTAAATCTGAAACGGCTTGATTCATGCATTCATTCAGGTCTATGGCTTCTATCTTGTACTGAACCTTTCCAGCCCTTGAAAGCATGAGAATATCCTGGACAAGGACTCTCATACGACTGGCGGCATCTGCGATAAACTTGATGTCTTCTTCTACATCAGGAGAAAGGGGTTTGCCAATATCACTTTTCAGAAATCCACAGTAGCTGGACATGGTGCGAAGGGGTTCCTGGAGATCATGACTGGCCATATAATTAAACTCTTCAAGCTCTTTATTGACTTGCAGCAATTGACGCACTTGCAGGCGAACAAGATTTTCGGTCTCCTTACGTTCGGTAATGTCCATGAAGGTGACAACCGATCCGGTGAGTTCACCATTATGAATGATTGGGTAGGACCAGTATTCAACGGCAAAGCTTGTGGCATCGGCTCGCCAGAAGACCTCATTATCCTCATGACTTTTTTCACCCCTCCCATAGGCCTGGGCAATGGGACAATCTTTTTCAGGGTAGGGGGATCCATCTTTTTTTGAATGGTGGATCAAGCTATGCATGCTCTGACCGATCAGATCATCAGGTTTGCTATAACCCAGAAATTTCAGACAGGCCGGATTACAGAACGTACACACTCCATTTTGGTCCAAGCCATAGATTGCTTCAGCCGCTGAATCAAGGATCAGGCGAACTTTTTCCTCGCTGTCACGCAGAGCTTCCAATGAGCCATTTATATTGTCACACATCTCGTTGAACGCATAGGTCAGCTGGTCTAGCTCATCGGCTTTCTTCGGCCTTTTCGAATGTCTGTTAAGCTCGAAATGAGATGTCAAGTGATTTAAGTCAAGGGACTTGGCCTGACCTGCCATGGAGTGGAGATGGCGTCCCACCAGATAATAAAACAGAATAAAAAGAAAGGCTGAGAGGAGGAAGGATTTAAGTGATTTAACCGCCAAAACCACACAGAACTTGTCATACAAACGCTGATAGACCCCCTCCAGGCTAGCCACTACGTAAAGAGTACCTAAGTCAACCTTCTCATTTTTATAGTAGTAGTACAGCCTGAATTCGCGGGAGATCACCTGTTCAGATTCAGGCATTCCAACAGCCGTAATAAGCTCTTTATTCTTTACGATTTTAAGATATTGAATATCGGGTAGTTGCAAAATCCCTTTCAACTGGATATTAAGAAGCTTCTTGTCAAAGACCCATAAACTGGTAATAATACTCGGAAGATAACTTATTTTTACTTGCTCCATACGGTTTTCAATCAGTTCTACGTCTTTTGAGTAGTCGTAATAAAGTTCTATGCCTGTTATGAAAAAGGTGATCAGAGTGGTAAACCAAAACAAGTGGAAAATAAACTTACGGGCTATGCCATGACGTAAATCAGTTATTTTGGT
>CAJXGR010000462.1 GCA_913053665.1 uncultured Spirochaetia bacterium | reverse complement strand
TTCATATTCAAATTTTTTATGCAAAATAAACAAATAATTGTTTGAGATTTAAAAATATTGCGTAAATTTGCACTCTCAAAATCAGCAGGTGCTGCATTTTCTTTAAAGAAGCGAAAGTATAAAATTTAAATGAGTTTACGATGAGAAAAGGAATACATCCAGAAAATTATAGAATGGTCGCTTTTAAAGATATGTCTAATGGCGATGTTTTTATTACACGTTCTACAGCTCCTGCAAAAGAAAATATTGAAGTAGAAGGACAATCTTATCCACTTATTAAATTAGAGATTTCTAGAACTTCTCATCCTTATTATACAGGAAAAACTAAATTAGTTGATACAGCAGGTAGAATTGATAAATTCAAAAATAAATACGCTAAATTCAAAAAATAATCCATTCTTTATTAAAAAAAATAAAGATAAAACCTGCTTTTTCAAAATATGATTCACAAAGCAAAACAATGAAAGATACCATGCTTCTTGGGATAGGCCTAGGCTTTCAACTACTTCCTGGAATCGTTGAAAAAACCTATGAAGAGAATTATACTTTGCCGAAAGCTCTGGATCGAGGAATGGATAAAGCCTTGACCATGATAACCCTTTCCGTCACACAGTTTCAGCTCCTCTCACAGCTTAATTTTGAAACCACAAGACAAAATATGGCGGGTCCCGTAGGAATTATAAAGCATCTTGGGAAATCGGGTTCTCGGAGTTTTAGAGAGTTTATTAATTTAGTGGCTTTGTTGAGCTTGTTTCTGGGCATTTTTAACTTACTACCTATTCCAGCCGTGGACGGTGGACATCTAGTGATCACCATTTACGAAATGATCCGAAGGAAATCGGTGAGCCCTAAAATCATTCAGAAGATCCAAATGGTGGGAGTGTTTATTATCATCTCAATTGCGGTTTTAGTGACCTTCAATGACGTTTATAACTGGACTTCATCGGGTTCGGTAATCCCTAAATGTGTCAAACAATAATATAACGTGAGTTCAATTTAATAAATGCCACGGAGACACTGAGTCACAGAGAAGTAAAAGAGAAATCGTTTATTATTTCCCAGGTGAAACACGTAAGATTTCTAATAAATACCATATTTTGTACTCTTCTATAGTCTTTTAAAACTAATTTATTCAATCTCTGTGTCTTTGGGACTCTGTGGCAAAAGAAATAAACATTTCGAACTGACGTTAATTAGTTTTAGCTAACAAGTTCGACAACTCTTTCCCCGCCAATAAATTGATAGGTCGTGTTTCAGCATACTCAATCGCTGTCTTACTAAAGCCTGTAGCTGATATACAAAGAGATCGGGTCACTCCTCCCTCTTTCTTCATTTGATCAATTATATCACGAACCACCTTATCACCTACAGGCTCATTTTGACGGTACATTCTTACAAGAGTTTTGTGCCCCCTGATGGCCTTGCTACCCTGCTCTTCCACGTAATAAACAGCCAGGACGCTGCTAACAACCACTTCTTCTCTTACATCCATATGCATCTGCTTCAAAACAGATCGGCACATATTTCCAAAAGCTTCGTTGGAAGCTACAAAAAAGTCCTTCAACTGATCTTCCATTCTTAGATCGGCATAATTACTTAACTTCTCCTGAACATCCTTAAAATCAGGCTGACTCTGAGCTATCTTTTCCCACTGATCAATCGCTGCTGAAATATCCTTTTTACTTTCATAAACATTGGCCAACTGATAGCGTATGTTTCGTGCCAGGGAATCGTCTTCCTGAATGGAAGATGCCGCTTTCTCAAGTTCAACGACTGCCTGATCCAGTTCATTCATATCAGTTAATATCACACCCCTTTGAAAGATGGATCTTAAACGATACTCTTTGTCACGGGAGGACAGATCAAAGTTTTGGAGTGCCTTTTGCTGATTCCTCACATGATAATTCACCATACCCATATAAAAATAAGCCTTATAAAGGGTTTTATCCTGACTGACACATTTATCCAGGTCTAAAAGGGCTTCACTATGAAGTTTCATGCGGTATTTAATCATCCCGGAATAAAACAAAGCCTCCGTGAAGGTGGGACTAATGTTCAGGGCTTTTTTGATGTAGCCAGCGGCTTTATCCAAATGATCCCGTTCTATATAGATTTTACCAATCTGAAAATAGCTTTGTTCATTATTAGGCTCCAGCTGAATAACAAGAAGGAATTCCTTTTGGGCCTCTTCTGATTGCTGAAAATGGAGGTAAATATCCGCTAAACGCAGTCGGACAGTGGCTTCCGTAAAGTCTTTGTCATACTTATTAAACCGTAAGACCCTCTTATACTCCGGTAAAGCCCATTCGTAGTTTTTCCCATTAAAATAGCATTCTCCTAAATAATAGTGGGCCTCTGGATTATTGTCATTTTTATTGATAATCCCCTTCAAAACGCCAATAGCTTTCTGGTAGTCTTTTATTTTTACCCACTTGATAGCCGATTCAATCTTATTGGATGTAGCGGCTCCCTTTAAAATATAAACGGTTAGAGCGGCCACTACAGCCCCTATAATGATGAGTATGACGATAAGCTGTGTGTCAATAAGCATGTAATCCTCATTCTGTTAATTTAATTGATTCGATCCATGGGTAGTGATAAACCAGTTACTGATGGATTTATCCAACTACCTGTAGAGACGCGATTAATCGCGTCTCTACAGGTAGTTATCACTAAGAG
>CAJXGR010000461.1 GCA_913053665.1 uncultured Spirochaetia bacterium | reverse complement strand
TACGTTAGTCCCTGAATTATGCAGAGTCGCTTACCAAACGATCCCTCACGGGGCTATTGCGACTAATGGGATTATAAAGATACCTGAAGATATTCAATATCGGATACATATATCCGTTTGGGGGGATGACGAATACAGCTTGACTTATCGTAAGGTCAAGAACTGTTTAGGCAGACAATTATCTGCTTATTCAGAAGATGATCGCGCTGTATTTGTATACACCTTTACCCATCATAATATTGATCAAATTGATGAAATCGCTAGGCAAATATCAGATAATAATGGTAAGTTAACATTTAATCAATTTAGTGCACCTCTTGATTATCAGGGTCCATTGAGATTGGATCAATATTCTAGAAGCAAAATGAGGGACAAGATTGAATCTCTTATAGATACTTATAAAGATACGATTCTCTATTCCGGATATAATACGGAAGTGCATAGTCACTCTGACTCACTACATCAGCAGTTTTCCTGTCCCTATCCCAGGATGAACCAAAAGAATAAAGCTATTGGTCTTGGTAAGACGTTTCGGCAGTACCGTTCGGATCTTTCATGGGATAATTCAGCCGCGTGTTGTGTTCCCGATACGGATTGCAACGACTGCCGTCATTATGCCGCTGGTTCAGCGATTGTCACCAGCAGATTGCTGAGGCATGTGGATAGCAGAGAGATGTTTTGTAAATGGCTGGACTATGTGGATACCTACCTTGCTGTTTGGGTTCATGGCTATGAAAAGTCAGAGGATCTGGCAGCGACTAAGAAACTGGAGGTTTTTAATTAATGACTCAGGCAACTCAAACCATAGATAAAACAAATGAATTAAAAAGATCAATGATCACTATCCGTGACCTGGCAGGGGATGAAGAAACTCTGCAAAGATATAACAATATAAAAAAGTTAAACATTCGTAGTTCCATATATGATGTCACCAATAAGTGCAACCTCCGTTGTACAGGTTGTTTTTTTTATTCCAGTGAGCAGGACAAGGTAGCATCAGACGAAACGGATCTAGGTAAATTAGAAGACTTTGTGCTGGGTGAGAAAGCAAGGGGCGTAAATAATGCCATTCTCATTGGCGGGGAGCCTACTCTTTTTCTGGATCGAATTGAAGTCTTTTATAAGCACCTGCCAACCTTTTGTGCCACAAATGGCCTAATTAAGGTTCCCAGAGATCGTTTTCCCGATATGATGATTGGAATCTCTTTGTGGGGCAATGATGAGCATGAGGAAAAACTGAGGGGCAAAAAGACTTTTTCTATCTCCCTAAAGCATTATGAAGGCGATGATAAAGTTTACTATCTCTATACTATTACGCCAAATAACCTGGATGTGATTGAAGAAATCACCATAAAGATCAAGAATGCTGGTTTAAAGATCCATTATCAGCTCTATTCCAATGATGAAGACGTATCAGGCTTTGACTGGACAGATGAAGAAAAAGAAATGGTGAAAGATAAAATGGATGAAATGCTGGATAAATACCCTGAGACAGTGGTTTCGACTAAATATTATCATCAGGTCTTGGTTGACAATGAAATGTTGGGTAGGAAATGGGGATGGAATGAATGTCCCTCTGTCTCTCTGGATTGGGACGATCGGGATCCACAACCCAAGAGACTCATTGGCTTTCAGTCCTTTGCGAGCGATTTAAAGACCATACATCGCTGTTGTACCTCGGATACACGGGAATGTGACTCCTGTAATGATGGTGCCGCCAAGATGTCCTGGATCATGACCAATAAAAGAGAGCATATGAAGAGCCCTGAAGATTTTAGAAACTGGCTTGAAGTCACGGAAATGTTTGCCAAACTCTATCAGTATGTTCCCTGGTAAACTGGACAAGAGGATCGTAGTTTCTTCCTATGATATGATCACTCCTCTTGGAGAGGATGTTGAGACTTCTTATCATAATATGATAGAAGGAAAATCGGGTATAAGGCCTATCAGCCGATTTGATACCAGTGAGAGTGATGTTCTTTACGCTGGTGAAGTCCCTGAAATTAACTTTCTGGACTACGAACCTTTTTCAGCCAGAGAACTAAAGAACTGGTTCAGTCCTGTGATCTCCCACTCAATGCTTGTCACATACAGGGCTTTAAAAAAAGCCGGTTTAAATATATCAGATAGTAATCGACATCGTATAGCTGTCAGCTTTTCTTCAGCTATTGGTGGCCTAGACGCAATGCTATTGGCTGATCAGCGGTTAAATGAGTCTGGTGCCACCCCTCATCCTTTTACAAGTGTTAATTACTGTCTGAACCTGATAGCCGGTAAAATATCCATGTATTTCAAAACTCAGGGGCCCATCTTTTGTCCAGTTGCAGCTTGTTCTACCGGGAATGTCTCAGTCATCACTGGTGCCATGCTCATTCAGCAGGGACTAGCGGATGTTGTTATTTGTGGAGCCGTGGATTTCCCCCTCGTCCGATCGATTGTCGCGTCCTTTTCAGCTATGAATGGAGCTTACAATACGGATAAGATAGATGATCGTGGCTACCAAAACCCTGATAAAGTTAGTCGCCCCTTTAGCATTGATAGAAAGGGTTTTGTAATCTCTGAAGGATCGGCCTGCCTGATTCTCACATCTCTGGAGTATGCCATCAAGAATAATATGTCGGTTGAAGCTGAGATTAAAGGTTATTCTATGAATAGTGACGGTCATCATTATGTCATGCCTAAAGCA
>CAJXGR010000460.1 GCA_913053665.1 uncultured Spirochaetia bacterium | reverse complement strand
AGAGAGTCCATTGACCTGTAGGTCGAGCTTCCTAGCTCGACAGATGCCAATTTGTTAGGCTAAACTTTTGTCAGATAGATTTTTATATCCCGAACTCACGTTAACTTAATATGGATTTTGGATTGATACTCTAATTGACAGGTTGAACATCTTTTTTGTGAAGCCGTGTCACGTTTCCCACATTATCAATCACTTTAAAATAGAGGGTGAAAGGATGGCTCTTTGTGACAGGGATGGGACTGTCATAAAAGTAAAATACCTTTTTATCAAAGGAGTATAAAATCTCCCTGACACCTGAATCGTCATCACTGGCCACTATATTTATCTCACCACCCACTCGGACGTTGATAACCTTCTTATCAGCGTAGGAACCCTTATCAACAAGTAGGTCATAGTCGGGGGTGTCTCCATCCACCCAAAACGTAATGGATTTCTTTTTACTTTTTGCCCCACTTTTATCTTTATAATAGTAACGTAACGTTTTTTTCCCACTTTTCCCCATATAAATCCTGTCATCCGTGTATAAGAGAAACTTCTTTTTATTGACTTTATAATAAAGCCTGGAAGCGGGCTTTTTTTTCACCAAAAAATCTAATGACAAATATTTTGGTACAAAGAACTTATCATCTTTCTGAAATATTCTCTCATAATTTTGGTACCGTACCGTTATTTGTCTCACAGGGGTGTATTTACTTTTTTTACCTTCTTTGTCAAGGCCATACACACGTATAAAGTATATACCAATGGGTAAATCCATGACCTTTGAGTTAATCGGACTATTCAGGGTATTTATAATTTTTGTAAACTCTTTATCTTTGGACACTTCAATGACATACTTTATGCTTCTTTTCTCCTTCAACCATTTCAATGTAAAGGATTTAGCTGTTAATGGCTGACTGGCAAGAATTATCAACAGAAAGATTAATATAACCTTACAATTATTTAACGTACTCATATTTATTGGATCCATCCTAATTAGTTTTAAGAAACTTCATATTTTTTAAGTAATGTTCTAAACTTTTTATTCTTTCCTAACCACTTAAATTCGGAACTCCCTTTCAGATATTTGAATCTTTTAAATCCTTTTTGAAAGGATTTCTCCAGCCACTTCAATGTTTCACTTTCTTTGGACTGGGTGGAATACACTCTTGCTAAATTAAAATAAAACAAGGGATTTTTGGGATTCAAGTGGATCGCTTGTTTGAAGCTGAGAATGGCCTGATCATAGTTTCCTGTCGCCCTGAATACCTTGCCCCGTTGATAATATAACATTGCACTATGGGGATATTCTTTAATTCCAAGATCACAAACCGATCGACTTTTATCATACTCTTTAGTATCTAAATACAGTTCAGAAAGAAAGTAGTAGGCTTGAATCTCTTTAGGTTTCAGGGTCATGGATTTTTTATAATCCATTTCAGCTTGATTGTATTTTTTCAGGGTATGATAGCTTAAGCCTCTATTGAAGTAACCTTTGGAGTCCATTGGCCGATGCTTTATATAATGGTTAAAAGACTGAACGGCTTTGTAATGCTTCTTTTGGTGACTGTAAAGTATTCCCAGGTTTAAGTAGTTCATGAGTTCTGTTGGATTCAATTGAATGCCTTTCTTATAGTCGGCAATGGCTTTTGAGAATTGCTTAAGCCTCCCATAGATCATCCCGCGATAGATATAAGCTCTTGGGTGATTGGGTGAATACCTGATAACTTGATTATAGTCCTCTAATTCTTCAATATAAAGGCCTAAACGATGATAGGTGATACCTCGATTGAGATAGAGATCGGTGAGGAAACTTCCCTTGATACTTCTATCAGGACGATTCAAGGAATATTCAATAGCCTTGGAATAGTCTTTGATAGCCAGGTTATACTTTTTTAACTTGAAGTATAGGACCCCTCTATTATAGTAGGCCCTTACATGACCCGGTGTTTGTTGAATCACTTCAGAGTAGTCTTTTAAGGCTTGATAAGGTTTCCCCCATTTCATGTAGGTGATGCCCCTTTTCAGATAAGCTTTTGGATAATAGTGTTGAGCCTTAATTGCTTTAGTGTAGTATATTACAGCTTGAGAGTAATCACTTTTAGAGAGCATGAGGTCGCCAAGTTTAAGAAACTTCTTTGCCTTATTGCCTTCAGGATAGATAAAAAGAGTTGTGGAGAATAAGATAATAATTAAGAGAACGTGACACAATATTCGATTCGTCGAATATATTGATCCTTTAGAAAACATATTAATCCTCCATTAACTTAAAGTTTAACACCAGATTATCAATAAATCAATGGAATTGATTATTTTATATTAAAATCCCTTAAGACATTTACTAACAGGGAACTAGCCTGCTTTATCTGATCATCACTATGATTGGAAGATAGGGTGATTCTCAGGCGTGAACTCCCGCGAGCTACTGTAGGAGGCCGGATTCCTTGTATATAAAGGCCTTTTGCAAGAAGGGTTTCAGTAATCTTTATGGTTCGTTCTGGATTTCCTGTTATGATTGGTATAATTGGACTCTTCGGCGATATATCCATTCCTTCTGAAGCCAGTTCATCCCTCCATAACCTTATATTATTGTTTAGCTGATTCAATAGGCTTTTATCCCGTTGGATCAGCTCCAAGGACGCCTGTGCC
The DNA here is from genome assembly GCA_913053665.1 of uncultured Spirochaetia bacterium. Taxonomy (GTDB): domain Bacteria; phylum Spirochaetota; class UBA6919; order UBA6919; family UBA6919; genus CAJXGR01. The sequence continues at coordinate 64 of CAJXGR010000460.1, read as the reverse complement.
GCCAAAACAGAAGACGGTGGAAGGGCTGTTGTATAAATAAAGGGTCTGGCCCGATTGATCAGAT
>CAJXGR010000459.1 GCA_913053665.1 uncultured Spirochaetia bacterium | reverse complement strand
ATCATTGCCGGCCAACATCATTTGCACAGGAAATTTGACATTATCATTGGTGAAAAGCTGGCTCAACTCTTGAATCCAACCGATGAAGCCTACAAAGATTTCCTCAAAAAAGTGAAGAGCAAAAGGAATGTTCCAAAGGTTCGCGTACTCATCCCTAATACCTCCGATGAGGATGAGCCTGAAACCAATAGAATACAAAGCAAAGAACTCAGGGTGGTCGGTATCTTCAAGTCGGGTTATGTTGAATACGACCAGTACTTGACCTTTGTGACTCTTCCAACAGCCCAACTACTGTTTAACAAACGATTCTTCCCTTCAGAACCCTATTATGTGGACGGTTTGGGTATTAAATTGTACGATAGAAGGGATGCTGAGAAAATCAAGGATCAGCTGATGCTATCTTTAATGCAAAAGTATCAATTGCACCCCAGGAAAGGGATCAGGACTTGGGAAGATTTTAGCAGAAACCTTTTGCACGCCTTCACTTGGGAGAAGCAGCTCCTATCCATCATTTTAGTGATTATGATCGTTGCGTCCGTGATTATAACGATCTATATTAATCTAAATATTGTTGTGATGGATAAAAAGAAGGAAATTGGAATATTGAAGTCCTTTGGAGTGGCCAATAAGTCTATTAGAAGAATCTTTATTGCAGAAGGATTTCTCATTTCATTGATTGGGACACTCTTGGGGAGCGTGCTGAGTATGCTGCTCCTAAGCTCGCTGATTGGTATTATCAGCTTCACAGAAAGGATTGTCAACCATCTATTGGCCTGGGGTCATGGATTGTACAGCAATACCCCCTACGTCCCCTGGGAGTTCTTTTCGGGAGGTTTAAGCCATATAAAAGTTATGCTCTACCAAATAGATACTTATGAAATCTTTCACCTTAAGGTATCCAGTGACCTATTGATCTTAAGTGTCTTATCGATCTTCGTGTCCATGCTGGCAGCCTACTTTCCAGCGAAAAAAAGTACTCAGGAAAATATTACATCAGTGATCCGATATGAATGACAAAAAAATAATCATCGAAATCAATGACCTACACAAGAGCTATTCATCAGGGCATGTCCCATTAGAAGTATTGAAAAGGCTCACACTAAGCATCCATCATGGCGAGATTGTTGCGATTGTGGGCGAAAGCGGTTGCGGCAAAAGTACCCTGTTAAATCTATTGGGTGGCTTGGATGACCCAGACAGCGGCAAGATTGTTGTGAATGGTCATGACATTGTCCAGATGAGTGAAGATGCCCTTTCTGTGTTCCGTAACCGTTTTGTTGGATATGTCTTTCAGTTTCACTATCTCCTCCCGGATTTCTCGGCCGTAGAAAATGTGATGCTCCCCTTTTTAGCCCATCGTTTCAAGAAGAAAGAGGCCAGGGAAAAAGCGATGTTCCTCTTATCCCGTGTGGGTCTTGAAAAAAGAGCAGACCATCGGCCTAATCAGTTATCAGGAGGAGAACAACAGAGGGTCGCTATTGCGAGAGCCTTGATCAATGATCCATCCATTGTTTTCGCTGATGAGCCAACGGGAAATCTTGATGAAAGGAACAGTAAGGAGATCCAGGAACTCATGTGGGAGCTGAGAGATCAATACGAACTCACTATTTTGTTAGTGACCCATAATTTAAGGATGGCAAAGGTTGCCGATAGAACCGTAAAACTGGCTTATGGGCGTATCGATACGATTGAGAATAGTCAATTAAAGGGATAAATTACTTTGACTTATTCATTTATAGTGTTATCTTTAACTTAGGTGTTCAATAAAATAGAAGGATTATGAGGAGGATAAAATGAATATTGAAGGAATGGCTCATTCTTATAGTTACTCATCAGCTGGAGGGGTTTCGACTCCTGAAGTAGCCTCTGAAACAAATGTTGAGGAAGAAGCGACTAGTGAAAACACATCTAACACTCCATCACCTGAAAGTTCAAGTGATACGGGAACCCTTATTGATGTCACTGCCTAAAGAATGAAAAAGCCTGGATGCCTTGCTCTGATAGAGTATCTAGCACTACGGTTCAGTGAAAAGATCTTATTAATGTTCCCCCAATCTTTAAGGCATCTATGTGGCCGAGGGATTGGCCATCTTATTTACTTTTTAGCCCCTTCCCTGCGTGAAGAAACCCTTAAAGGGCTTACTATCGCCTATTCTCATGAGAAAACACGTGACGAAATCAATGAAATCAGAAGAAAGTGTTTTACCCACCTAGGTGCATTCATCGTAGAGATCCTGGAGATGACTCAGTACCAAAATGGTCGATTGTCAAAGGCGATTCGGTTTTCTGAAAGGAGTTTAGAGACTATTGCGGCTCTTCATCGTAGAGGGAGAGGGATTATTTGCTTGTCCGCCCATTACGGGAATTGGGAACTCCTAGCTCTAGTCATTGCCCGCCTGGATTATACCCTGAATATTGTTTACCGCCCGCTGGATAATGAACGGATCAATCGTTATATCAATAATATCAGAACACGCCATCCTAGCCGTCTGATCCCCCGTGATAAGGCCTATCGCAAAGGGTCAGAAGCTTTATCCCATAACGAGATTGTTGCCCTTCTTGTGGATCAGAATCAGTCTGTGAATGGAGTGTTCGTTCCCTTTTTTGGGAAGCTTGCTTCCACAGCGAAAGGAGCGGCTATTTTAGCTCGACGGACCCATGCTTCTGTGATGGTTGCTTATATCCAGCGTAACCCT
>CAJXGR010000458.1 GCA_913053665.1 uncultured Spirochaetia bacterium | reverse complement strand
AGAATAGATAAAATGCATATAAAAATATTATTTTCAGCATTACAAATTTCAATATACTCTGTGCATGGTATCTGTGCATGCAGTATAATATGGGCAGCAAAACAATATCCCTGTCTGATGGGGCCTACCGAATTTTAAGCGCGGTAAAAAGGCCCGGAGAGAGCTTTTCAGACGTAGTCGAGAGGACGCTGAATAAAAAACCTCTTTCAAGTTTCGCCGGTGCATGGGCAGATATTGAAACCGATGAAATCAAAAAGATAATCAAAAAGGAAAGGGAAATCTCCACGGCAAAAAGGAGACTTTGAAATGGTTGTCCTGGAGACCGATTTCTTAATCGACCTCCTGAAAGGCAGTGATTACGCTGTTTTGAAGGCAAAATCCCTTGACGCTTCGGGAGAGGCCAAATATGTAACGCCTGTCTCTGCAACAGAGCTTTTAGAGGGGGCACATTACGTAGGAGGGAAATACCTAATGGTAGCCTTGAGCCTCCTTTCCTCGATTGAAATTCTTGATTTTGACCTCGAAGCGTGTGATACGGCAGGAAAAATCGGCGCTACTCTTGCAAGAGAGGGAAAGCAGATTGGCATAGCAGACACGATGATTGCCGGTATTGTCAAAAGGTACAGAAAGAGGCTTTTGACAAAAGACGAGCACTACACGAGGATAAAAGGACTGGTTGTTGAGAAATATTGAATTAAATAGGATTTAAGAGATAGAAGGTCACATCAGAGGTTGGATATCCTATACCACTCTTAGTCCAATGATAATATATAACAAGGTGAAGGACATTGACTAAAATTTCATTCATTATCCCGGCTTTCAACTCCGCAAAAACTATAGAGGAATGCATACACTCTATTCTGATTCAGGAGGGCGAGAAGGAGCTAATTGTTGTGGATAATGGTTCTGTTGATAATACTGTGAAAATAGTAAACAATTTAGCTGAGAAACACCCTGAAATAAAAGTTTTAGAGGAAAAAAAGCGGGGACCTGCAGCAGCTAGGAATAGAGGCCTTGAGATTGTCTATGGAGATTATATTGTCTTTGTGGATAGCGATGTCATACTTCCGAAGGGCTGGGCAGAAAAGGCTGTGGAAATACTGGAAAGCAGGGAGAATCTTGCAGGCGTTGGGGGCCCAGCCAAAAATACTTCCAGAGGAATAATCTCCGAGCTTTTTGACCCACTTTTTTTATATTATCTGAACAAGCCAGAGGAATATGTCACTTCTCTGGCAACAATGAATGCACTATTTAAAGGAAGCATAATTAAAAACGAAAGATTTGATGAGAATTTTGTAACCTCAGAAGACCCTGAACTCTCATTCAGACTCAGGAGAAAAGGGTATCACCTGCTTTTGAGCAGAGAACTGGAAGTCTGGCACCATCACCCCATGGGTTTAAAAGACATATTCAGGCGCTGGTTTTACTATGGAACAAATTACCACCGCCCTTATATGAGGTATCCAGAAAATATCTCACCGATGTTTTTATTTAAAATAGCTTATTTACCTGTTTTTATTGGGTTTATTGCCCTCGGGTACTATGATAAATGGCTGTTATTATTTCCTGCCCTGATGATACTCGGAGTGCTGGCGATGTACAGTTATATAGGCTTTAAAAGAATAGATAAAATGCATATAAAAATATTATTTCCAATATTACATACAATCAAATTTCATATCCATAGTCTGGGCACTCTTTACGGTTTAATTTATTATGGCATTATCAGGAGAATAACAGGGCACAAGAAGGCTTAAAATGTGCGGCATATTTGGCTTTAATTTTGATGATAAAGAGCTTTTGAGAAGAATGGGCTCAGTGTTAAAGCACAGAGGTCCTGATGGCAGTGGATATTACAGCGATATGAAGATTTCACTGGGCCACAGACGGCTGAAGATTATCGACCTTTCAGACAGAGCAAAACAGCCCATGCCCAATGAAGACAGTTCAATATGGCTCACATACAACGGTGAAATTTACAATTTTAAAGAGTTAAAAGAAGAGCTGGAAAAAAAAGGGCATGATTTCATATCCAGCACAGATTCAGAGGTGCTCATCCATGCCTATGAAGAATTCGGCTTTAGCTTCGTTAAAAAGCTTAGAGGTATGTTTGCCTTTGCCCTGTATGACTCAAATAAGGATTTGCTGATACTTATAAGGGATAGAATAGGGATAAAGCCTCTTTATTACTTCTTTGATGGAGAAGATTTCATATTTGCTTCAGAAATAAAGGCCATACTTAAGCATGTAAAGCCCAGACCTGATTTTGCTGCTATTGACCAGTTTTTTACCTATCAATTTCCCCTTGGGCCCAACACCATGTTTGAAGGCATAAAAAAAGTAAATCCAGGCGAGATGCTCATTTACAACCTCAAAACAAAAATTTTAAAAAAGGAGAAATACTGGAAGCTTAAGCTGGAATTCGGAAAAGAAAGTGAAGGATTCTACATAAAAAAAATCGAAGAACTTTTAAAGGAATCCATAAAAATGAGGCTAAGAAGCGACGTTCCTCTTGGCCTCTATCTTTCAGGGGGGCTGGACTCTGGTTATATTGCCGCCTTTGCCTCTGAATTGAATCCTGAAATAAAGACCTTTACCATAGGCTTTAACCACGCCTCTGATGAAACAGATTATGCAAAAAAAACAGCCGAACACCTTGGTCTGGAACACAAAGAAATAATGGTTGAACCAGGAGAAAA
>CAJXGR010000457.1 GCA_913053665.1 uncultured Spirochaetia bacterium | reverse complement strand
AAAGCCTGTAGGTCGGACTTCCCAGTCCGACAGAGAGTCAGGCATTTTAACTTATCCCGAACTCACGATATTTAGATTAAATCCTCTCATCAAGTGTTCTTTTTAAACCATCATGAATAAAACTAAAACTGTATTTACCCTTCGCGAAGGGATTCTTTTACTGGCCAGTACAATGATCATCTTAACCGGATCGGCCGTAGTCCCTGTCTTACCCAGGATATTAGAGGTATTTAAAGAGACTCCCCACGCACCATTCTTAACACGAATGATCCTCTCACTCCCGGCTCTTTCTATAGCTATTGCCTCCCCTTTGGTGGGTCTGATCCTCGATCGATGGGGACGGAAGCCTGTTTTACTTGTCTCCTTAGGATTATACGGACTGTTTGGAGCCTCCGTATACCTTTTAGACAGCCTGTTTGCTATCCTCATCAGCAGGATTCTTTTGGGGCTGGCCATATCCGGGATTGTGAATTCCTGCATCACTCTAATAGCCGACTATTTTAGTGGCACATCCCGTCATCGGTTTATGGGCCTGCAGTCCGCTGTTATGGGCTACTCAGGAGTCATTTATATCACTGTAGCAGGTCTTTTAGGGGATATCCATTGGCGGCTTCCTTTTCTAATCTATCTTTTATCTCTTTTGATTTTACCTGTTGCTCTCTTTTCCATCACTGAGCCTGAGCATATTATGAAATCAAAAGGCGGGGATCAGGATGAAAGTCGCCCTAGAGAGCCTTTACCTGTCAAGCAAATCGCCTTCATCTATTTCATCTCATTCTTCGGGATGATACTCTTTTACATGGTCCCTGTCCAACTACCTTTTTACCTAAAATCCCTTGGGGTCACCAGTAAAACAATGATTGGATCAACGATGGCCCTCATGACCCTCTTTTCGGCCACCATGGCCACCCAGTATCACAAAGTGAAAGAACGATTGTCCTTCAACCTGATTTTCGTTATCCTTTTCTCATTCATGGGAGTGGGTTATATTATTATAGCTTCCTCCACAAACTACCTTCATGTCATGATCGCGATGGCCATCAGTGGTCTAGGACTTGGTTTATTTATCCCCAGCATGAACGTATACACCGTATCCATCATACCAGAAAGGGTGAGAGGGCGAATCGTTGGGGGAATGAGTACCGCTTTCTTTTTAGGACAGTTTTTTTCACCTATCATCGTCTATCCGAGTGTTGAGACCATTGGCTTAGCCGGGAGCTTTGCCGTGGCTTCCGGGCTTATGCTGACCTTTGCGATCATTTTATTCATTGTTAATTATAGAAATACACGGCGTCATCCCCTCTGATCGGTCTCCATTTCTCTGATCCTGGCTCATAACGTTATGTCTATAAAATACCGTATCGCTCCGTTGAATCCCTCTTGTTTGTGTTATATTATATGTAATCATTTGCCAAATGTTTTTTGACACAGGAGATTTCATGAAAAACGCAGTCCTGGTCTTGACCCTATTGCTATTTGCCTGTTCCACTGCCGAGAATGTCCGTGAGACAAAAGGATCCCGTCAGGAGCAGCTGAACAGAGCGGATATCTACTATAAGCTTGGAGTAAGTTATTATAAACTAGCTCGGTATGACAAAGCGTTAGAGTACTACTTTAAAGCTTTGAAGATTGAAGAAAAGGTTTTAGGAAAGAACCATCCGATTACAGCAATAATGTATAGTATTATTGGAAACGTGTATAGTGAGCAGGGTAAGTATAAGAAAGCGTTAGAGTACCATCATAAAGCTCTTAAGATACGTGAGAAAGCATTAGGTAAAAAGCATAAAGATACTGCCAGAAGCTATCACAATATTGGAAACGTGTATGCCATTCAAAAAAAGTATAAAAAAGCCTTAGAGTATTATTTTAAAGCTCTGGAAATACGTGAGAAGGTCTTAGGTAAAGAGCATACGAATACTGCTGATAGCTACAACAATATTGGAGACGTCTATTATTATCAAGGTAACTACGATAAAGCGTTGGAGTATTATTTTAAAACCCTTAAAATACGTGAGAAGGTTTTAGGTAAAGAACATAGAGATACTGCAGCAAGCTACTTTGATATTGGGTCGGTGTATTCTCAACAGAAAATATATAAGACGGCGTTGGAGTATTACTTTAGAGCATTAAAGATTTATGAGAAGAAGCCAGGGAAAAAACATCTTCTTACTGCCAAAAGTTACAAAGCTATTGGGATTGTTTATATTCACCAGAAGATATACTATGAAGCTTTGAAATATCGTTTGAGTGCCCTCAAAATATATGAGAAAGTATTTGGCAAAAAACATACAGACACAGCTGATAGTTACTATGTTATTGGAACAATTTATGATGGTTTACTTCAATACGATAACGCGCTGAAGTATTATTTTAAAGCTCTTGCCATACGCAAGAAAGTGTTAGGAAAAGAACATCTTCTCACTGCTAATTGCTATATCAAGATTGCTTTCGTATATGCTGTACAAAGCAAGTTCAAGAAAGCCGAAAAGTATTTTCTTGAATTGGCTGAAGCATACGAAAAACATTATGGAGAGACCGATTCTAACACAAAAACAGTTTACGGTTTGTTAGGCAATATTTATAAGGAATTGGGAGATACTGAACAGGCTGAATATTACAAAAAGAAAAGTGAGTAAAGGTGTGACGAGGTGAGTCTGTGAAAGGCCCAATAGATCAAGGAATAGAGAGATCTATCAGGAC
>CAJXGR010000456.1 GCA_913053665.1 uncultured Spirochaetia bacterium | reverse complement strand
ATAAACTCCATTATGTCCACTAAAAGATAATCCTTGACTTTGTCTCATCCTTGTAGTATAATTTTTCCTATCAATAACAGTTATTAAAAATGAGTCGAAAATTCTATCATAGCATTCATTATGGGGAGCAATTCGCTTTTAGGTAAAATCTTAGCATTAGTCTTAAAACGGATTCCCATATTATCAATAACAAAATCATCTGACTCCAAATAGAGTTTAGAGAGAGCCTCAAGCCTTTTTGAATCGGAGATAAAAACCTCGATACTTGCTTTATCATCGCTTGATATATCTATGGTGTTTCCTAAGTCTGAATGAGAGGGGAAATTGATTGAATTTTTAAAAAACCGCTTAAAGAGTTTTTTAAAAAATCCTTTTTTCTTGATGTCAAAAGTAAAGGGATATTTTTTTGTAAAAAAGAGACCTATGTGGACATTGTAAATTTTTCTTGAGTGATCAGAAGTATTACTGACTTCACTACCGGGAAATATTGAAAACTCAAAATTGTTATAAAACCCAATGAGACCATAAACATCCAAAAAGTCAGCTAACATACCTACCAAGGGATTTTTAAGCATCTTTTCCAAATTGTTAAATTCTTTTTCCCCAACCTGCATCATAGCCATTTGTTTGAATTTTCTGTTTTGAATCATACCATCAAAGCCTTCTATCCACTCAAACTCCATCTCATCATTTAATTGCTGCCATTGTGTTTTCAACTTCTTATCTTTAAATATCATCAAATCTCCTATTTGCTATCTTGTTATATAATAGACATTATCGGTTTTAAAAAAATTAACTATTTATTATTAAGATAGTTAACAAAAACAAGGTATCAGCTAAGGCATTGTTAATCTAATATAGATTTACTATCTTGTATAAGGTAAATATAATTTTAAATTAAGAATTAAGAGTAAATAAATCCATTCCCCCAAAAGAAATCTAATAGATAAGCTCCATTATGTCTATAAAACATAATTCCTTGACTTTGTCTCATCCTTATATTATGATTTTTCCTATCAGTTGGATGATCCTGGGAATGCCCTCTCACTCAGAAAGCAACAGGGCATTCTCTCACTAATTTGGATCTATAACCTTGACATTTGCAGCACTAGAGCAGCTTGTTGTCCCTGTTATATTACATCCTGCACTTTTACACTTTTTACGCTGAGCATAGGTATCACTCCCATGATAACGACATTGCTTTATATTGTCCTTACTGCCTGATCCACACATGTAGCAACCATCTCCAGCATAAACAACATCAACTGATCCAAGGGATAATGATAACATTACTATCCCTAATACCAGCAAAAAAGAAAATGCTATAATTTTTCTCACAAGTTCCTCCAAAAAAATAAGTTTGTTAGAATAGTATTACAATATCCCTTATTAATCAAGATAAAAGTGTTTCAAAACGAAAAAAAAACCAAGTACATAATTGTCACTATTCCTTAATAGAGAATATTTTAACTTATAGCTTTCCATGCTTTTAAATTAAGAATTAAGAAATCCATTTCCCCAAAAGAAATCTAATCTATAAACTCCATTATGTCTATAAAAACATAATTTCTTGACTTTGTCTCAATCTTATATTATAATTTTTCCTATCAATTGGCAACCTAAAAAACCACTCAGGGGCGAACAACACGAAACCCGGTGCCGACGCTCCGACCAAAGGGGAAGTAATTGCCCCGAAACGCGCCGCGGAAGTAGTCCCCGTTCGTATCGTTCCACGCGCCCCCACGAAGGAGAAAAGGCTGTCCATTACTATCATCCACAAAGGAATATCTGTCTGTTCCTCCTACCACACTGCTATCTGCCTGATAGTTATCGCTACACCACTCATACACATTACCACTCATATCTGCTAAACCTTGGGGGGTGTCTCCCACAGTTGATTTAGAACCAACATTTGCTGTTGTCGTATTACCACAAGATCCTACATTACCAACTACTAAACTACAATCTGTAGGGGTCGCATCTCCCCAGGCATAGATCCTTTCTGCCTGGCCTGATCCTCCCTTCGCCGCAACATATTCCCACTCCACTTCTGTGGGTAAGCGATAACCTGTGGCTGTCAGTGTTGCCTGACCGCTAGCGCTATAAGCCGGCGTTAAACCCTCCTTCACGCTAAGCCAGTTACAGAAAGCGACAGCTTCATACCACGATACTCCCACCACAGGCTGATTCGACCCATTGAAATTGCTATCTCCCCAAAAAGCAGGTTGTGTCCAACTTCCTCCGTTACGCTGAGTGATCCCATTCGTTGTCCAGTAGGTATCTGTACTATAACCACTGTCACTTATAAATGATTGGAACTGGGCGTTGGTGATCTGATACTTGCCCATACTAAAATTATAACTAATGGCCTGGACCACAGTAGGGTTTGGGCCATAGGTCCCATCACCCATATTGAAAGAGTCACCCCCTGCACCCATGGTAATGAGCTGTTCTGCATTAGAGCCACCACTTTCTGTGACAGGATCATCTCCACCACAATTTGTCAGTCCAAGACTGACACTTAAAGTGAGAAGCAAAACCACCAAAGTCTTGCTTAAGGCCAATATTGTTTTGGTTGTTTTCATATGTTTCTCCTTGATATTTAATTGGTATTGTCAAAAGTGGCGGTGTCCCACTAAACTTTTGTTTTTCAATCTCCTGTAGAACGGCTTGATCAGCGATTCTACAAGTATGCAACTGT
>CAJXGR010000455.1 GCA_913053665.1 uncultured Spirochaetia bacterium | reverse complement strand
GACCTGATGAAGTCTTAAAACAAGGTCGGACAGGGCGACGCCGTCGTTTGAAAGGGGCCAGAGGCCGAGGTACTCTGGCCAAGGAAAAACCTCCTGTCTTGGGTATGATCCAACGTTCTGGACAGATTATTATTCGAATGTTATCAGATGTCCAGCAAAAGACAATAAAACCCTTGATTCAGTCAATGGTTAAGCCAGATTCATTGGTATATACTGATGAGTATGTCATTTACGATCGATTAGAAGAGTGGGGATACTCTCATAAAACTGTGAACCATGGATCTGGAGAATATGCGAGGGATGATGACGGGGATGGCTTTTGTGAAGTTCATGTGAATACGATAGAAGGATTTTGGTCATTACTCAGGTCATGGCTGAGACCTCACCGTGGTATTTCTCAAGGAAAGTTGCCTATTTATCTTAGCTTTTTTGAGTTTGTTCATAAATCAGAAATCGTGGCAAAGCCTTGTTGGGATCACTGATTGGACTATTAGTAACATAACAACCCGAAACACATAAAGAGCCAGTTAAATATACTTAATTTCTTTATTTAGGCAACTATTAAATCGCCCTGGTTTCAAAACTCCTTGACTTCTCCCACCGTTATCTATAGATTTAGCACGGATTAACCCATTAACTATCAGGCAGGCACAATGAAAGGCGTTATATTGGCAGGTGGGACAGGGTCCAGGCTCTTTCCCCTCACAAAAGTCACGAACAAACACCTTCTACCCGTAGGTGACAAACCCATGATCTATTATCCCATCGAGAAGCTCTTAGAGGCCGGTATTGATGAAATACTGATTGTCACAGGGGTGGATCACATGGGTGATGTTGTAAACCTTTTAGGAAGCGGGAAAGACTTTAAATGCCGATTTACTTACAAGGTCCAGGATGAGGCTGGAGGGATCGCACAAGCTCTTGGACTGGCGGAAAACTTTGCCGGGGACTCTTTGATCACTGTTCTACTAGGAGACAACGTCTTTCAGGACAGTATAAAGGATTTTGTGAAGAACTTTAAGGAGCAAAAACGGGGGGCTAAACTTCTGCTGAAGGAAGTTCATGACCCGGAACGTTATGGAGTCGCTGAAATCAAGGGCGATCGAATCACAGGTATTGAGGAGAAGCCCAAGAAGCCCAAGACAAATTACTGTGTGACAGGTATTTATATGTACGATCCTGAAGTGTTCAACATGATTAAAACCTTAAAGCCTTCATTGAGGAACGAGTTGGAGATCACAGATATTAATAATAACTATGTAGAAAAGGGTGAATTAAGTTACGACTTCTTAAAGGGCTGGTGGACAGATGCCGGGACATTTGAATCTCTGAAGCGGGCCTCTGAATTGGTATCTGATAAACAATAATATTATTACAAGGATAAAAGAATGTCTAATAGAACGTTAGAACTCACCAATGAGTTATATGAATATATCCTCTCCGTGTCAGTCCATGAAGATGAGCATCTTCAGCGTCTGAGAGAGGAAACAGCGAGCCATCCCTATGCGATGATGCAGATCGCACCGGAACAGGGGCAGTTCATGGCCTTTTTGGTCCGTCTCATAGGAGCTAAACGGATCATTGAAGTGGGAGTCTTTACTGGATACAGTTCCTACGCCTTGGCCTCCGCTCTTCCGCCCAATGGAGAACTGATTGCCTGCGATGTGAGTGACGAGTGGACATCCATCGCTCGACGTTATTGGAAGGAAGGGGGTTTGGAGAACAAGATCAAGTTACGCCTTGCACCAGCCCTCGAGACTCTCGACCAACTCCTGAAAGACGGTCAGCAGGGTGTCTTTGACTTCGTCTTTATCGATGCCGATAAGGAGAATTATGACAATTACTATGAGAAATCCCTTGAACTCATCCGGGTTGGCGGGATTATTGCTGTCGACAACGTCTTGTGGGGCGGGAAAATAGTTGATCCTGAAGTGACAGATACTGCTACAGAAGCAATACGTAGGTTTAACAAGAAGCTTTATGAGGATGAGAGGATTCATTTGAGTCTTGTTCCCATTGCGGACGGCTTGACGCTGGCTCATAAGCGATGAACCGATTAAGTCTTTTACATTATACAACTATTAGCAGTCCAGTGGGAGAGATTTTTATTGCCTCAAAAGCTGAAGGCACTGTCTCAATCATTCACGTTTTAAAGCACCAGAGTATAGAGACTGTTCTAAAGAGGTTTGAGTCAGTATATGAGTTTCAGCCTGCCGATACGGATCAGCCCATATTCTCAAAAGTGATTCATGAACTGAAACAATACTTTGAAGGCGATCTAAATCGCTTTAGCGTCCAAGTGGATTTCAAGGGGACATCTTTTCAGAAGCAGGTATGGAACGCTCTTCTAAAGATACCCTGTGGGGAGACGGTTAGTTATAAAAGGATTGCAATAAACATCGGCAATGAAAAGGCCGCAAGGGCAGTAGGACACGCAAATCATAGGAACCCAGTTCCCATCATTGTACCCTGTCACAGGGTTATAGGACAGAATGGTACTTTAGTAGGGTATAGAGGGGGCCTATCCCTTAAGGAGTGGTTGATCCAACATGAAAAGACGATGATTTCCAAGCTCACTGATGAATGATAAACTTATAACGGATGGATTTATTCACCTATTTGTAGGAGCGAGTTTGAAGAAACTGTCGTATTAGTCTTTTTCACCCAATTGTGAAAACACTAACTTGCTATTTAGCATCACGTT
>CAJXGR010000454.1 GCA_913053665.1 uncultured Spirochaetia bacterium | reverse complement strand
GGATCACTGATTGGAGTACTAGTAACATAACAACCTGAAACACATAAAGAGCCTATTTTAATTCGCTTAACGTTCTTCATATCAACCTTTAATCTTTTAGCCGTTTTTTCATTCATAATGGTGATCCCGGCTTTCGCTGATATGATGGGGATTTCACCGGCCTTTTTCCCTTCAACGATCTTGAGAGCTATATTCGCCGCGGTTTCCCCGTGAATAAACCCTGACTCAACGTTTCCAAAAAGCAATCCTCCCTCTATAGAGGAGTAAAAGAAGCCAAGAGTTGCTTGAGTCATGTTTTTAACGGTCCATTCCAGAACTTTATTTGGTGGAACAGGTTTCTCGTTGGAGTCCTTAAGGTTGTGATAGCGATAAATCATGACAGCATCAGCTTTTATCCTTTTATAAACCTTTTGCCATTCTTCAAAACGATCTGTACTAGTTACAGCTATTGATTTAAGACTTAAGTGAAGGGTATTTAGATAGTTGATAAAGTCCTGACTGGTGGAGCTTTTATCTGTAAGGACACTGAGAGAGTTGATTCTTTTGGGGAATATCTTTTTGAGGAGTGTGAGGGAGTTTTGGACCCGTGGTATCTCAAAAACCCCTGTGACATTCTCAGCAGGCCGTTGGAACTTGCCCGATTTCGTATTCACCCCGCAAAACACGATGGAAAGGTTTTCCTGATCCTTGAGGTAGTCCATAGAGTACTTTAATGTGTTGACGTCTGTGGTGATAAAGATATTAATGGTGTTCCCTGTGACATTCGCTGGTTTATCCGCAGGATTAGTCGAAGGAGATTTGAATTTTACTGCCTCCAAGACCTTTTGGGCTTGTTGGGCCTGTATGTCATCACTGAGGCTATCTTTGTTACTTAAAAGGGTAAGAGTCCCAATGTCAAAGAGATACCTGGTATCTTTTACCTTCAGGAAATACTGATTCTTTTCGTTTTGCTTTAACTTTTCCTTGAGAGTCACGAAGATACCGTTATTAATGGCCTTAAGCAAGGGTGAACTGTCTTTTGAGTGAAGGTTCACGATCCATACCCTGACGGATACCACTGTTTCGGAGGTCGTACAGGTACATAAACCGGATGAGAAAGCGAAAACGATAAGTAATAGTCCAAACCGTTGTATCATCAGGGCCTCAGCAGATTGTTTCAATAATAGGATGAACACTAAGTCCTGTAAATTTAACAAAAAGACAAGATATGTCAAATAGTACATAGAGATTAATTTAGTAGAATATATAGATTAAGTTGATGAAATCATAATCTATTGATCATATTATTCTTGTCATCGCCAGGTAAATCAATTATATTCCATTCAAATTACATGTCGTATAAAAATCGGAGGATCCTATGACAAAAACTATATCACTCTTGTTGAGTCTCATCTTTGTGCTATTTTTGGCTTGTGGTGAGAATAAAAAAAATCCGCCTAAAGATCAATTATCGAATGAGATAACAAAGAAAATCACCAATTCCAAACTGGGTCAGCAGATAAAAGAGACAAAATCCACTCTGGACGGCCTGGCAAAGGGTGGAAAAGGCCTAAGTCCTGAAGAATACGAAACATACATGTTGAAACTATCGGATTGTACTCTCAAAGACTATGGGATTGACAGAAAGTGTGAGGCCTATAAAATCTTTAATAAGGCACGGAAAAATCGAAATACCATGCTTAAAAATTGGGGAGGATTTCTCTCCAAGCTGGGTCACAAGTACATTAAACATGAAAGTCCTGCTGTTCGTTATCAGGCCGTTAAGTTAACCGGTTCTTTTTTTGGAAGTAGTACTAAAACCCAGGAAATCATTCTAGAAGCGGCCAGGACCGAGAAATCACCTATTATTCTTAGAGCGATGGCTCGTTCTGTCGGATCAAAGATTAAGAATCCCCCTATCCAAGACCTTTTGATGAAACTATCCAGACATGATAACAAGAGGGTCAGGATGGAAGCCTTGGGCTGGATGGGTTCCAGCTTTGCTAATGACACGAAAGGCACGTTAGAACGTCTTATAGAAGCAGTGGATAAGGATCCCTCCATGAAGGTGAGAGTCTACGCCTGCCAAAGACTGGGTGGACGAGCCGATGACCGGGCCATGAAAACCTTCCACAAGTACCTGGACGATCCTGAAAGGAAGGATACCCTATACAGCGGCTGTTTCAGAGGTCTGATCACCATGTGGTCCTCCCCGGTTTCCCTCAAAAAGCCGAGTCGCAAGGCCTATGAGCTGACCATTAAATTGCTCAACCGTAAGCCTCGCTCTGACAAGCAACCACCCTGGGCGGCGATCTCTTATATTGATTGGGCCAAGAAGCCGGAGTTTCAGCAGCGTGCCAAGTGGTTCAGGCAAAAGACTCTCATCAAGGCCCTGATGAATGTTGCAAAGGATAGAAATGCCAATTGGATGGCCCGAACAGCATCGGTTCGATCCATGAAACAGATGGGTGCGACTCAGGACAAGTTCAAGGCTCTTCAGAAGGATTATTCAGGTGCAAAGACTGGTGTGGACAGCTTTGTACTTAAAGAGATCAACAAGCATCTCTAGGACAGACCAATACCCTGTCGCGGGTTGCCTGTAGAGACGCATGGCCATGCGTCTCTACAGGGGTTCTAGGGGCAGACCCATGTGTCTGCCTGATCCAAAAGGCTATACAGGAATCATAGAGACGAATACCCCCTATCCATACGGGTTCAACATGTTGAACCCGTATGGATAGGGGGTGGGTGGGTAGAGAA
>CAJXGR010000453.1 GCA_913053665.1 uncultured Spirochaetia bacterium | reverse complement strand
AGTTCCCCACGACTAAAGGGCGATACAGCCTAACAAATGGGCTAAACGATGTTCAGGATAAGGCTATTTTTGGGAATAAGGCCGAAGAGTGGTATCCAAACGTTGCGGCCAGAATCTTTATGACTGTATCAACATTTGATATAGCACTTAGCTTTTTTCATGGCTACAATCGCTTTCCTGCTCTGGATACATTGGGCACCCCCTATTATTACATCATGAACCAAGGGGGTCTGGAGGTCACATGGGTCCCTGGAAAGCCTATCTTCAAGTTGGAGGCAGTCTATAGAAATACAAGAGGGCTTAATAATTCAAGTATACCCTCTGTCCTGGTTCCGGATCCCTATCTTGCTTATGTGGGGGGAGTTGAGTACACTGTCGTTAAGTTCATAGACAATGCCGATTTAACGTTATTCCTTGAATACTTGGGTGATTCAGATGTGGGCACCACAACTACTGATTTCAGGTTGTTTCAAAATGACGTGTTTCTTGCTGTACAATTCTCTTTGAATGATGTGAATAGCAAGGTTCTTCAGATTGGTGCTACCTTTGATGTGGAGCATCCAGAAGAGTTCTTCTTTTTAGTGAAGTATGATCAACGCTTTGAAGAAGACTTTACCTTCAGCTTTAGGCTGGATGGGGTGAATGCAAGATCAGGGAGTCGATTAAACATTTTTAAAGAAGAATTACGTTTTAGAAGTAATATCACCTATCACTTTGGCTCGTAGACATTAAACATCTATTTAGCGTGTAGAGATAACATTTGTCAGGAGAGAACAATGGAAAATAATAAACATAAATTGCCAGAACGTTATGCTGAGTGGGTTTACCGCTACAGATGGTATGTCATAGCTGGGTCACTTCTCTTCATCGCATTGCTTGGCTTTGGAACAAGTTTTCTCAGGATGAACACCTCATACCGTGTTTGGTTCAATGAAGGCAGTGAAGAAGTCATTGTATATGATCACTTCAGGAACCGCTTTGACCAGGATGATGTGATAGCCATCGTTTTCAATGATCAAGAACGATCTGTGAGCCTGAAAGAGTTCCCTTCGGATATTGAATTCCCTGATGTACTCAATAAAAAAGTAAGCTATGATGTCGACAAGAAGCTGTTGAAATGGAAAGGGGCGATGTCATTAGCTGAGAAAAGTCTATTAAATGGCCTGGCAAAGGATCCATCTTATCAAGAAAGCATAGACATTCTCTATGAACGGGTCCATCAAAAAGGCATGTTTCATAATGATGCTTTATCCATGATCCAACGCCTCACAAAGAAGTACTGGAAAACCAAATACGTGAGGCGGGTGGATAGCCTGACCAATTATTCTCATACCTATGTGTCGGGGGATCAGCTTGAGGTCAAGGATTTAATAGAAGATAAGGTCCCGGAAGCTGATGAGTTAGAGAAAATCATAGCCCCATATATGGATAACCAGAGTGGTGAAAAGATCACAGGCTTTCCTGGTTCGGATAATAATAAGGATCCACCGGACAAGAGGACTCAATTAGCCCTGGACGTATTATCCACCGTGTATCCCTATTCCAAAAAGCAACTAAAGACCTATCTTGAAGGAAAAGCCTCTAAAGAAGAGATGGCTGACATCATTGCTGAAACAATCCGTTTAGAACTCCCCATGAGCAAGAAGGATATTGAAAAACGACTGCTACAATCCGTATCAAAAGATAAAAAGGTCATTAAAAACCTCTTAAACCAATTTTACGTTACCAACAAAGAAATCAGGATATTCCTGAAGTCTTATAATATTACTGAAAGCAGATTGAACGAAATTAGCAATAATAAGTTTCTTGAACTCACCGGTATAAACGACCAGGAGAAATTGTACAAGAAAGCATTGGAGGAAAAGGGGGCTGAGAATGACCCCAGGCTAACTCTTCTTGCTGAACGACTTATCCACACTAAAACGAACTATTTAAATCTCTTAAAACCTTTTATCAAGTATAAAAAAGCAGAGGATCTTAGTGTATTTGAGCGTCTAAGCCTCTGGATACTCCCTCATCTATCCGGGAAACAATCTCCTCAACAAGCGGCCGATGAGTTGAGAAGCCGGATTGATAAATTACCTCCCGGCAAAGAGGAACTCGTCCAAATGATCTTGGCCCATGTCACAAAGGGAAATCCGGTAGATCACCTGGTATTTGGGCTTCAAACCATATTCCCAAGGGGTAAAATAAAACATGAAACTCTCAAAAGATGGTTGGTATCAAGGGATTTATCGGGTGAAGATCTATTAAACATGACGTCTGAGTTTTTTGTGTCTCAACTCCCGCTCTCAGAGAGGGAGCTTAAAACGTTCATCCATTCTTATATCACGAACTCAAGGAGTGATGAGCTATATAAAACTCTAAAAGATCAATTGTATTATACAAATAAGGCTTTAGAGGAAAAGCATAAAATCGCCATGGAAGAGAAGCTGGTGCGAGACCTTCTTATTTCCTATGATAAAAAAACGGGTGCAACAACTTCACAAATACTACTCACTCCAAAACTCCCTGACAATGATCAAAGTAAGACCATTGACTTTTTACAACGGGTTAAAAAGACGCTGCAAACGGAAGAACAACGATCCGGCTATCACTATCATGTAGCAGGACTGCCTGAGATGTCCCTGGCCTTTAAAACCTATATAGGAAAAGACATGAAATTGTTGCTTCCCATGATATTTGTTTTTATCCTCTTGACCATGTTATACCTTTTCAGGCCGGGCTGGGGGATTATTGCCGTCAGTTCAGTGATTGTGGT
>CAJXGR010000452.1 GCA_913053665.1 uncultured Spirochaetia bacterium | reverse complement strand
TAATTCTATTTGCATGATTTCTCCTTTTTATTATATGCATAACTATTGTGAGCGTTCAGTGAACGACGTAGTATACAAAAAGCTATAATCAGAAAAAAGTTTTTTTTATTCTGGACTCACAAGCCAGAATAGTATAAAAATGGAGGTATGAAAGCAACTATTTTTATACAAGGTCGGGAGACAAGTGAAGAAGATATCTGGTTTGTACGGAGACTTATTAATGATAATCCCGGCCTGCATCGAAAAGGTCTTTCAGTCAAACTGGCAAAACTTTGGAACTGGCGAGACGCTCGCGGGCAATTAAAAGACATGGCCTGTCGAAGTTTTATGTTAAAGCTTCATAGGCAGGGACGTATTGCATTGCCAGCGCCCCTTCGCCCTCCAGTTGTCAGGAAAAAGCGTTTTCCTGAAGTGCCACATTCAAAGCTCCCCATCGCTTGTTTTTTACAAGAGCTTCTTCCCCTTCAAATAAAGTTGATATCCCCATCTTACAAGCAGTATCCTTTTTTTCGGTATTTATTAAGTAAATATCATTATCTTGATTATTGTGGGCCGGTAGGGGAAAATGTAGGTTACTTGGTGTATGATAATAACAACCGGCCTCTCGCATGTCTCTTGTTTGGCGCCGCAGCGTGGCGAACAGCCCCTCGTGATTCTTTTATTGGATGGTCATCTGAAACAAGAGCCGCCAATCTTCAATTTATAGTCAATAACAGCAGGTTTCTTATTCTGCCGTGGGTCAAAGTGCCTTGTCTTGCAAGCTATCTATTGGGAGCAATTTCCCGGAGAATTAGTAAAGATTGGATTTGCAAGTATAATCATCCGGTTTATCTTTTAGAGACTTTCGTACAAAAGCACCGCTTTAAGGGGACCTGTTACAAAGCCGCCAATTGGATTTATCTCGGCGATACAAAAGGAAGAACCCGAAATGATAGGAATAATGAACAAAAGGCACCTGTTAAAGAGCTATATGTTTATCCTCTGGAACGGCATTTTAAAAAGTTTCTAAAAGAGGAAAATGCTATATGAGAGCGCCTATACGATTAAAGGTAAGCAACTCCTCTTCAGGGCTATCCGATAGTATTCGCCTGTTGCTGCTGATCATCCATTATCTGTTGTCCAGGTTAGTGGAAGCTCAACAAGAGCTTGAGTTGTTAAACAAGGAAAATCTTGAATTAAAGGTCAAACTAAACAGAACCGGGAGAGTTTTTGCACCTAAAAACGAGCAGGTGCCTGAGTGTGAAAAGAGTGATCTGGAAAAACCAAAAAGAAAAAGAGGCGCCCAGCCTGGCCGTAATCCAAGATCAAGGAACATTCCCAAAGACCTTCCAAAAAAAGAGGTCATTCTTGATTTTGAAGAAATTCCCTGCTGCCAAAAATGCCAAACGCCCTATAAGCGCATTTCTGCTTTTGATAAAGTCTCCAACTATATAGATGCATCAATCTCCGCAGTTCATGAGATTGTAACGCGCTACTCCTATAAAAAAGGGTGTAATTGTTCTGAGGGTTCAAAAATCATTACAGCGCCAAATAGAAAATCAGTCATCAAGAAATCGATTCTTACTACCGGGACATGGGTGCATTTGATTATCATGAAGTATCTCCTGGCTGTCCCTGTTTACCGCTATCGTCATGCATTGAAGCCGACAGGCTTCGATCTTTCTTCCGGGACTGTAGAAAATGGATTTAAGAAAATAGGTGTCCTTTTGCAGCCTGTTTATAACACACTATTGGAGGAACTAAGAAAAAATCCTATTTGGAATGCAGACGAAACCCGCTGGAAAGTCTTCGAGGCAATCAAAAACAAATCAAGCTTCCTATGGTGGCTATGGATATTTGCTTCCAAAGACGTTGTATTGTATGTTATTGATCCGTCAAGATCGGCAAATGTCATTAGAAAAGTCAACAACGGTCTGGAAAGAATATTAGTCGCTGATCGCTTTAGTTCATATGACGCAGTTAAGGGGGAAAAGGTATTTATTGCTTATTGTTGGGTCCATTTACGGCGTGACTTTATAAACCTGATATCACAAAAAATATTCAAAAACAACCCTACCGTAGAAAAATGGGTGGATGATTGGATCAATGCCATAAAAATGGTCTTTAAGCTCAACAAACAACGACTAAAATGCTCATCAGAGAAGGAATTTGCCGAGTTGACAGAACAGTTACGTTTAATTACCAAAAAACTCTACCTGCAAAATGTGGATGTGCTGGAGTATGACTTTCAGAAGAAGATACTCAAGAGCTTTAAAAAACGTTACTCAGGATATACGATATTTATCGACAACCCGGAAGTCCCTATGCACAACAACCGAGCCGAGCAACTCTTGAAAATAGCAATAAATGGTCGGAAAAACTACTTAGGCAACGTTTCTTGTAATAGCGTGCAACATACACAAATTTTCCTCTCCATTATCGCTACTGCAAAAAATAATAACGTAGCACCACAAAAATGGCTTGAGGATTACCTTAACGCTTGTGCTGAAAACAATTCTAAACCTTTAGATGGACAAATCCTCATTCATCATGTAAATAAATTGATTAATCGACCTTCATAATCCTCTTCTGCTTTTTCAAACTACACCACTACTCTCAATAAAACGTCGTTTACTGAATGCTCACAAAAAGGTTAATCAGATTGGACTTATTTGAGGGGGGGGATTTCTTATTGAAGATAAAAATGATGGGTTCACCGAATATCTACGTCCCATATTCGATAAGTCTATCAATTCCAAAGTGTTCACGCATGTATTTAAAAA
>CAJXGR010000451.1 GCA_913053665.1 uncultured Spirochaetia bacterium | reverse complement strand
AGTTATCCCGAAAGGAATTGATAGAAGTTATCGAAAAGCTCAAAAATATGAAAGCTCAAAGTATGGGTTCATGATAGAGTTTGATCAGTGAAAATCAAATGAATTATGTTACAGTACAGTGTACAAATTACTCAGATTGCTGTCCTCACCGTCTGTGCCGTTATAAGCTGTGACATAAATACCTGCTCCAGGTGTTGGAGTATTATTGACCGTTATACCAATAAATGTAGTTTGGGTGAAGGCTCCCAGTACAAGGGTACTCGGTATAGTTGGGATTGCCCCCCCTACGGCAGAAGCATCCACTGTCGTGGTGTTGTTTTGAATAATAACACTGGAGCGATCTTTGACAGCGTGTTGGCTCACAATAGTTGAAGGCGTTATATTATACCAAATGTTATACCCGGTGACTTTCTCAGTGGACTTATTATAAGCACTAAACACTAAAAATACAGGATTTCCCCCGGTCGTGTTATCGAAGGATCCCCCCAGACCACTATTGCAGTTATCTAAAGGGTCACAAATAAAAGGAGGATCTATATCATCTAGAGTCGGGACTGAGCCAGTGCAATTTAATAAACCTAATGTTGCGGCACCGTAGAATCCCATTCGACCCATTCGTTGTATAAATTGACGCCGTGTGAATATTTCAATCTTCATGTTTAAAAACCTCTAAAACGCTTGGACAACATTGCTTAAAGCACTCTCAATATGGGTTGTGGTGCTGTAGGCAGAGACGCCAATGAAATAACTTCCGGATAATGTCTGCAGATTGGGAGCTTTCTTGATGGTATAGGTCACTGAGCCGGCGTTCAATCTGATACCAATAACATTAGCTCCCGGATCGCTGTCCTGAATGGTTGGATAATTGATAGATATTTCATTTAAAACAATATAGTTTAGTTCGACCGCTGTGTTCACTTCCTGGGTGTTTGGATTGACATGATTGGAGTGCTGGGTCCTCAATTCAGCTTCTGATGTGGGATGCATGTAAACATTGAAACCCGTGAAAGCTATTTCAGGATTGTAAGCTGAAAAGGTAATTTGTATTACACCACCTCCATAATTCACAAAAGTTAAGTTCTTTGGTGTGTTTAAATCATCAAAAAGATCATTGGAAGGAATCCCGCATTGTAGAAAGGCCAATAGAGACAAGATCACACAGTAGACTACTATTTTTATATTTCCTTTCATATTCTTCCTCTGGCCCTAAAAACACGCTACAAAGAGAGTCGGATCATTTCATCCTAAATAGTATAACAAAATTAATAAGAATCTCTATGAATTGCTACATTTTATTGTTTTTTTTTTATGATGGCTTAATGGGATCGCCGACAATCCAATCCCGACATATTACGAAACAAATGAGTTCGATTTCACGTTAAACAGCGTTTGGAACGTCAATAAAAAGATGTTTTACTTTCATTTCCCTGGCGATTTGTTCTCCAAGGGCTTGCACACCGAACTTCTCTGTATTGTAGTGTCCAGCTGCGATGAAATTAATCTCTTCTTCCTTAGCCAGATGGAGAGTCGGTTCCCCCACTTCCCCGGTTATATATAAATCACAATTCTTTTCTACAGCACTCATAATAAGCTCTTCAGCGCCACCGGTCACTATTCCAACCCTTTGAATCTTCTTTTTACCAAACGGATAAGAGGCTAATTGGTTTTGGAACACAGATTCTACTCTATCAGCAAAGTCCTTGTAACTGATAGCCTCGTCCAGATGACCAATGTAGCCAATCTCATTGCCTTTGTAATTGGCAAAGCCTTCCAGATCCTTTAATCCAAGACGCTTGGCAACCACAGCATTGTTCCCCACACCCTCATGGGCATCCAGTGGAAGGTGATAGGCTAAAAGAGAGATCTCATGAGTCAGTAAGTATTTGATACGCTTTTTGAAGCTGCCGGAGATAACCAGAGACTGATTACTCCATAAAATCCCGTGATGAACAAGGATGAGATCAGCCTCACGTTCATGGGCCCTTTGGAACAGCTCAATTGAAGCACTGACTCCTGATACAATGGTTTGAACGTCTTCCTTCCCTTCTATTTGAAGGCCATTGGGACAGTAATCCTTAAATCGTCCGGTATTGAGATATTGGTTCGTATAAGAGATAATTTCACTAAGACTTGCCATGATATATACTTCTAACACCTTAAACCAGACAGATCCATTTAGCAATAGCATTTGGATAGATTTCTGCTCTACCTGTTCCTAAAAGCTCATTAACATCCTAAAGTTAAAAGGATCTTGCCATTCAAGGAATTAACGATGAGCATTTTGCATTTTCGAGTTTTGCTTAATTTGCTTAAGTTCTTTTCCAGGTTGAAAGTAGGGAACTTTATGTTCAGGAACTCTCAGCTTTTCATTGGTCTTTAAGTTACGAGCGATGCGTTCTTTGCGGATTTTAGTCCCAAAGGTTCCAAATCCTCTAAAGTAGATGGTTTCGCCCTTAACGATGTTTTCGATGACTTTTTTGGTTAGAAGAGTAATCACTGTGTCGATGTCTTTTTTAGGAAAATTAACTTCATCATTAATTTGGTTGACAATATCGGCTCTTGTCATTAGGTTCAGCCTCCCTGTGGTGTAATCTCTTAAATATATTGCAAATGCCTGAAAATGCAACTACTTTTTCTATTTTTTTACGGATTGGATTTCCTTAAATAGAACTTATTTGCCTGATTTCCTTTGTCAAGGGTCATATTTATATAAAAGACACATCATATTATTTGTCAAATTCATTCTTGAAAGCCTGTCAGATT
>CAJXGR010000450.1 GCA_913053665.1 uncultured Spirochaetia bacterium | reverse complement strand
CTGGGGGACGAAGTGAATCTGGCTGTTTCTATCTATCAGTTAGACAATTATGAGTTTGACTCCTTGAATGTCAACAGTACACGAACCCTCAAGTTCAATCTGAGAAGCGAATCCTACCTGATTGGCCCCACATTGGCTGTGAGGATAGGAGATGACATGGCCATCGGAATATCTGTTTTCTATCATTATGTCCAGAGTGGTGTATCCATAACGGATGATCGCGTTACAGGCGTAGGACAAAGTCGAACAACTCAATTCCAGCTTCAAGCCACCAGTGGAGGGATCACACCGGTCATCGGCTTTAAGTGGTACATGACGGATCGCTGGCAGCTGGGTGCGATGTATGGTGTTCAGACCATCCATACCAATGGCTCATCGTCTTTTGCCAGGACATTTACCAGCACATCGGGGAATACTCCTCCAGTGAACTTGCAATCTGAAGGCGATTTCCGCCTGCCTCATCGGGTGACTGTTGGCTTGGCCTATGAGATCAAGAAACACTTTACGCTGGCATTGGATGTTCTCTACTACTTTAAGCTGGACTACCCATCGGATCAGGACTTTAACTCGACATCCTCAACGGCTCAGGGGACTTATGTAGAAAAAGCTCATTTCAACGTATCTTTAGGGGGAGAGATTTATCTCTCCAAGAAGATGACCCTTCGTTTTGGCCTGTTTACCAACACATCCTCCGCCTCCGACAAAGACGCGTCGGAGAGGGTGAACATATACGGCTTCACCACAGGGATTGGCTACGTAAGCAAAGGTCTGTCCTCAGGAATTGGGGTGATCACAAGTTACGGGGAATCGGACACTCAGTTCAGTCAAGTGGGATCGGGAGCCCGCTGGAAGCGACTCAATGTTGGATTGATCTTTGGAGGGACCATACGCTTTGGCTCAGGCAAATAATGGGGATATTGGATGCATGGATCCATTATCTGCAGGGGCATCATAAAAAACAAGTTAAGAACTTTTTTTATAAAACGACGTGAGTTTATTAAAAGGTTTTAGGAGAGACAAAATGGAAGTAATTGATATTAGCGACTTGTCTGAAGAAGAGGCTCAGGTGATTCAAGATATGCTTGAGTCATTCAGAAAGAAAGCCATGAAGGAAAAAGATGAGGAGACCGGATGGAGTGGCTTAGCAATGAACAGTTTTGCCCGTGATTGGGACAATGAAAAGGACGATAGTTATAATAGCTGGGAGGAACACTATCATGTACGAAAGGGGTGATGTGGTTCTTATCCCTTTCCCTTTTACGGATCTAAGCTCAGTTAAAACCAGGCCGGCAGTAGTCATCAGCGTGAGTGATTTTGAAAAGCAAACTGGAGACTTTACGATAGCGATGATTACTTCAATGGCCTATAAGAGTTCTTATGATTATGCACTTATAGACTGGCAATCAGCCAATTTACTCTTTCCTTCCTGGGTTCGGGTCAAGCTTGTCACTCTTGACCCAGGTTTGGTGCGGCATAAGGCTGGTAGATTAACGGACAGGGATTTAAAGAAAATTGAAGAGAAAATACGCCTGGCACTGGGATTATAATAATATATTCTCCAGTGGCCTGAAGACTTATTCTGGAAGGGGGCTGTCAGTTAAATTGAAAAGGAGATTATCATGAAACGACGTGAGTTTATCAAAAGGACAGGGCAAATAGCTGTTGGGGGATTGATCACCAATAGTTTGGCAGGGTGCATACGCCGTGACGACATCTTTTATCCCAGTCTGGATAACGGGATCACTTGGAGTAATTATCAGTTGTCGGTAAATATTGCTTCAGAAGGGACAAATGATGTTAATGGTGCGGAAGAACCCTGTGTAATCAAGGATAGTTCAACATACAAAATGTGGTATGCCGGGTTGAATGGAGGAATTTACAGGATTATCTATTGTGAATCAAGTGATGGGGTAAATTGGTCCAATTTCCGGACAGTAATAAACGTTGGTGCCTCAGGAACAGGTTTTGATTCAACTTATGCAAACTTTCCAGCAGTGATAAAAGATGGATCAACTTATAGAATGTGGTATGCTGGAAATGATGGAACAAATAATAGGACAATTTATTGTGAATCTACAGATGGTATCACATGGAGTAATTTCCAACTAGCTGTGAATATTGGATCGGAGGGAACAAATGATACGAATAGTGCTATTGGTTGTGCTGTAATCAAGGAAAATGGAACCTATAAGATGTGGTATGCTGGAAATGGTGGTAGCTGGAGAATATTGTATTGTACTAGCTCTGATGGTATAAACTGGTCTAATTTTCAGTTAGTTATAAACCTGTCTTCGCAAGGAACTTATGACACTAATGCTGCATTCTGGCCTGTAGTAATAAAAGAAAATGGATCATATAAAATGTGGTATACTGGAAATGCAATAAATGAAAGAACAATATATTGTACCTCTTTAAATAGGATCACATGGAGTAATTTTCAATTGAGTGTTGATATAAATTCAGTTGGTACTTTTGATACAAATCTTGTTAGTCATCCATGGGTAATTAATGATAATGGAACAGGAAAAATGTGGTATTCTGGCTTTGATGGAACTAATTTCAGAATCATTTACGCTGAATCGAGGTGAGGAGGATGGCCATGGAAAACCTTGAAACTATATGCCTTATAACGGCTTATGGATCTATTTCAGATATATGCTTGGAGGGATGAAATGTTTGGTAAGATCCAGAAATGGGGGAATAGTCAGGGAAACTGTTGAATTAATGATTTTGACCCAATTTAGCTGTTATAATTTGTAGGGGCAGAC
>CAJXGR010000449.1 GCA_913053665.1 uncultured Spirochaetia bacterium | reverse complement strand
ATATCTTTATCCAGCCAAACAATAATAGCTCGACTTTCACTTGCTAAATATTCGTTAATATTTTTAAAGAACTGAGGCGTGAGACACTCAAATTTCACTTCGGCCCTATTGTACACATTTATGTACAACTGCCAGATTCTATCAATATGATTCCCAAAGTCTTCACATACTTCGACTTTTATTCTTTTATTATTCAGTTTTGCAAAGTCATTTTTGACAAATAACCTATATTTTTTTTTGAGGCTTCGAAGATATTCATCAAAAGATTTCCAATGAATATCTAAAAATGATGTTGGAAGGCTATCCAATTTAATAAACCCCATCACTTGGAGCATATCGAAATCTTCCATTTCTTTCTGAGTACATTCTTTAAAAAGAATACAGTCTGCTTTGACATCTTTTCCAATTTCTAACACCTTTTGTGTTAGTAGCGTCAGAACATCTTTGAAATAGAGTTTTTCGGAAACAGTCACCCCACTTGCACAAGTCGCCACGGGAGTTCCACAACCTAGAAGTGACACTTTGAGAAAATTAGGAAAAACTTGCCTCAGACTTTGGCAAATGCGTTTAATAGGTGTCGGCGCTATCACATCTAGAAAGAAATCCATAACAAATAGCGATGCATTAGCTACAAGGTTCCCATTCTCATGAAATAGCAGATAATAATACTCACAACCATTAATATTTGAGTGTTCAACTGCCTTCAAAAATCGATGAGTTTTTATTATCTCATTGGAAGGGATTATCGAGTCCCAGAACCTTTCATCTATTTCTTCAATACTATTATGGATATTCAAAATCATATTAAACCTTAGACACACAACATTAATATTCGCATCTATTTCTAAATACAACATGCCTCTAAACTATTCTCAGCCAACCCCTACAGGGGAAATAGATGCTGTATCTGACCACTAGGGGTAAAGTGTCTGTAAACAAGTGCTGAAAATAGTTTAGAGGCATGAAATACAAAAAACCGAAAAGTTGCTGCAAGCCACTTCCTTTTTCATAACACAACAGTTTTTACCAAATTGTTAACATGAAAAGAACCTGTCCATTCGGACAGGTTCTTTCAAGATCATTTCCCTGTATCTCTGCCTCCTACCAACAACGACAACCGTTTAGGAGGAGGAGAGTGACAATGATCTATAAAACTATTCAATTCGGAGAAGGAAAGTATTGTGTGCGTTCAATCACTCGCACGGAGGATCAGATTCAAGCCTATACATTAAGGCATCACGTTTTCTCACAGACCCTTAAATGGGTACCAGCTAGCAAAAACGGACTAGACGTTGACCCATACGATTTATTTGCTATGACATTGGGACTGTTTTCTGAATTTGGAGAATTACTAGGATTAGTGCGAATCCTCCCTCCACACAGGCCTTTTATGCTTGAGAGAGAATTCAGATCACTCGTGCCTACCGGTTATCGGGTCCGAAAGGAACGAGATACCGTGGAATTGTCAAGGCTGGTTATGGCACCCTCCTTAAGACATAAGGGGGCATTGTCCTGGAAACTTTCCAAGCTCCTGTATAAAGGAGTTTATCAATGGTCAATGATTAATCGGGTTAACTATATATATCTGGTGGTTGAGAAGAGGGTCTTGCGAGCGTTATCTTATTCTGGATTCCATTGCAAACCAATCGGTCCCAGTGTCAAGCTTCAGGGAGGGGTAGAATCTGTGGCAGGACTTCTGGATTGGACAGACTTCCAATGTCAACATCAAAATACGCGACGGATATTCTTCGAGTGGATGACTACAGCCCAATCAACTTCTGACTCATGGCCAGAGCCACAGCATGACCACGCGTTGATGCTTGAAACTTTGAAAGAATATTCTGGACATGAAATTTCACGGTCCGTTCACTGATGTTCAGAATCCTAGAAATCTCCCAATTTGTTTTCCCTTCTTTCATCCAATTAAGCACTTCTATTTCACGCATTGATAATGCGGGTGTATTACGAGGAGGCTCAAAAGCCGTTCGCATCAAGGCTGTGTGTAGATGGGGCACAAGGTATTCGAGTACCCTTATATGACGAATACTTCCTTCCATTAAAAACCCCGTAAATGAAAACAAGCTTCCGGCTGAATATTGAAAACAACGGATACCTAAGGTGACTCCCTGAGAGAGACCATGCTCTCTGGCATGTGAAATAAAAGCTTTTTGACCTTTGGAGGTAGCTTTCTCAAATGTTTCTGTCCAGACTTGGGGAGTGAATTGCCTGAAACAAGAATGCAAAATAGGATCGACCTTTTCATAGTCACTTTCTAGGTAGTGGGATAACCAGGCTTCAGGAAAATTAGCATTGACAATCTTGATTGCAGACAGATACTCATTGGCGGCATTCGTTCTCCCTAGACCAGAGAGAATGTTTTCGCAAGGGACAAGACCCCGGACACGAAGGAGAAGGGACTGAAGTGCTACATCGGACTCGACTGCAAGTGATTGGTTGATGATTTCGAGAAGGACCAACAATTCATGTTTTGTAAGGATTTCTTGCTCAAGACAAGTTTTCATAGATCGGCTCCAGGTTCCGGACCCACACATAGCATTAGACTCTCATCGTGATCGAAAAAGAGAAGTAGCAAAGAACAAGGCAAGATTGCTTGCTAAAAGAAAAGAGAAAAGGGGTCAAATCTGCTTTTGGCTTTTATCTAACTTATTTTCAATTTGCTCAACGATTTTTTCAAATATCTGTCTTTTGATCATCTGGCTTTCACGCCCAATAAAATTGTGCTGACCGTACTGTATTTTGGTATGCCAAAGGCTTCTCCTATTT
>CAJXGR010000448.1 GCA_913053665.1 uncultured Spirochaetia bacterium | reverse complement strand
GACTGAAACAACTTTTAGAAAACCCCCTGGAAATCTTTCGGGCCAATCATTCTAAAGGAAGTCTGATAGATGGAAAGATTATTAAGGTATTGGAGATTGGTGCCGTTATCGATCTTGGAGAGGGGATGGAAGGCTTTTTACATTCCTCCGAGATCAATAAAAAACGAGAGCAGTCTGTTCAAGAGATTTATAAAGTGGGAGATAAAGTGAGTGCTGTCGTCAAGAATATTGATCTGCAGAAAAATAAAATCGGCCTCAGCACAAGGGATTACGAGAAACAACTGGAACGAAAGACTATCGATCAGTACCTGGTGACAGGGAAAAGTAAAGTGGAGAATGAAACCGTCACCCTGGGTGATCTATTTAAATTTGATGATCTTAATAAGTAAAAGGTAAAAAGTTGATGAAAAGAAAAGAAGTTAATGCTGATCCATCAGCTAAAACCACGAAAAAAGCTAAATACTCCACTCAAAATGAAGAACAGAATAAAGACTGGTTTCTTGAGGTGAGTGAAAAGTTCATCCATTATATTGAGGAGCATAGAAAATATGTCCTCTCAGGGATGGGTGGGCTTTTAATCTTCCTGATTGTTGGAGCCGCCATCTTCTTCTTTAGCACCCAGAGCAATGAAAAGCTGCAGGATCTTTATTTTACTGCGGATCAGGCGTTTACAAAACAAATTGAAGAGGCGGAAAGCTCAATACTTGGTGGAACCCTCCTCACTCAGGGGGAAAAAGATCAAATCAAAAAGGATTTAATGGCAGGTTATTTAAAACTCCTCTCAGAGACTGAGTCCAGTCCCACGCCTGTGAGCTATCTGGCGGAGTACAAGTTGGGCATTGTGTTCTACACCCTGAGAGAGTATAAATACGCTATCCTTCGTTTTGAGAAAGCATCACAGGATCCTGATGCCTTTCCTTTTGCCTTCCAGGCGGCTTTAAACATTGGTCACTCCTACTTTAATATAGGGTATGCCTTTCAGCAAGAGCAAAAATGGCAAGAAGCTGTAGAAAACTATGAAAAAGCCATCCAAAGCTATCAAAGACTGCCCATAAAATATCCCGATTCACCGAGTGTTCCCCTGGCCTATCGATACTCCGGCCTGGCCAATGAGTCCCTCGCGCAATGCTACAGTCAACTGGATCAGAAAGATAAAGTGAAGCCCACATTGGAGAAGGCCCGATCCATGTATCAAATGTACAAGAAGGTCATTCAAGCTAATTCAAGGTACCTGGCCCTGTCCAGGATGTTTACAAGACAGGGAGATCCTGCAAAAGATGCTGAGGCAGGGATTATACGGGTGGACATCAAGCGAAAACGACTCAAGCCATGATGGGATTGATAAAGGAAGAAAACTAGGCACCGAGACGGGGTTAATATACTTCGGGGCTCGGTATTATGACCCACGAACAAGCGTCTGGCAGTCCCCTGATCCTATTCTGGCTAAGTATTTGCCTACAGGGGATAAGGAGAAAGATAAGAATCTTCCTGGTATGGGAGGTGTGTTTAATTCAAGTAACCTCAACCTATTCGCTTATACTCATCAAAATCCTGTCAAGTATATTGATCCTGATGGCAGTTATTCAAAAATACATACTAAGAAAAATAACCCTCATAAAAAGGGGAGTTTAAACTATAACGCTTGGATGAGAGGGGCCGAGCAAACTATAAATAATCAAAACCTTGCTTTAACCAATGAACGTTGGAAAAAAATGGGTGGGCATAAACTCAAACTATCGAAATCTGCTAAGATATTAGGATATGTATTCATGGCTGCTGGAGCCATGTCTATACTCGTGGTTATAGTTGTTGCAGCCGTGCTTGTAGCTGAGTCAGGGGTTCTTGTAATAGGAGCTGTACGTATTGGTATAGCAGGTGCTGGAGTGCTTGCAAAGTACTCAAAAGATGTTATAAAATACACAAATGCTTTAGCACATTTGTTAAAGCAAGGAAAATTAAAAGAAGCAAATTATTTAATTACTGAAATGGCAAAGACTGAAGATGGCCGGATTATACTCGGTAAAATTAATGATCTAGTAGGTACGTTAATGCCTTACGTTCGTAATCAAAAAATTTATGATGCTTTACGAGATTTACAAAATGTAACACGAAGTGCACGAGGAGCTGATTAAAACCAACTTTAATAAGGAAAATTCTATGTTTGGGAAAAATAGGAAAGAAAAGAAAAGAATAAGTAAACTTTTTGAAAAATATGATTCTCCTAATATTGTAGATGAGTTACTTGCAAAAAATGATGGCAAAGATTATTTAAGAGGAACTGTAAATTTTGTTATCTTTCAAGTAAGAGATGACACTATTGAAAGTATTCACTCACTTTTAGAAGAACCTATAAACATCTCTACACGCAATGGTGCTTCAATTGGTGATATAATTAGTTCTTTTGTGTCAGTATTTTATAGAATTGACGATGTTAACAAAAGTAAAAATCAAATCTTAGCAAAACAACTAGCCAATGAGTTGAAAACAGATATAAAAGTGATTTATGGAAGTAAAGAGGGTGCAATAGGAAATACAGGCTCAAAAACACGTTTATCTTATGGTCCAATAATACCTGAAATGGGAAACTATATGAAAACATTAACAAATCTTGATTATGGAGATATTGCTGAAGTATGACGGCATCCTCGTGCTCGTCCTAGGTCAAAATTGCATTAGGACATATTAAGAGCCTAATCCCTCCATTTAATCCTAAGGATAGTGAGATTGGCTGTCGTGGCTCGGTAATATGCTTGTTTGACTTTAGGGAGGTTAATAGCTTCTCCTTTGC
>CAJXGR010000447.1 GCA_913053665.1 uncultured Spirochaetia bacterium | reverse complement strand
CTCTCGCTTGTTCAGCCGTTGGAGCCAATGTCTTTAACCCCTACTCCCATGATAACCCCAACAATGAGATCAGGAAAAGGAATCTGACCCTATACCTCAAGAAGATGGCTGTGAAAAAACCTCAGTCTATACTGGTGGGCGAAGCCATTGGTTATCAGGGAGCCAGACTGAGTGGAGTTCCTCTATCGAGTGAATATCTAATGATCAATGGAGTGGATGGATTAGACATTCTGGGAGAAGAATACGGCTATCAGAAAACGGATGAGTTCGACTACCCCAGGAAAGAGCCTACTGCAACAATAGTCTGGGAGATGATTAAAACTTATAACTTCATTCCGTTGCTCTGGAACGCCTATCCCTTCCATCCTCATAAACCTGATGACCAGTGGTCCAATCGAACACCAACTCAAGGCGAGCTTCTACAGGGTGGAACAATCCTGAAAGATCTCATTGGGATCTTTTCCATACAGAGACTTATAGCAATGGGGAATAAGGCTTATGATACTTTGCGTGGATTAGGCTTTCAGCAAGTTGTCAAAGCGAGACACCCCGCCCATGGAGGAAAGAGAGATTTTATTCGTGGGATTCAAGAGATTCTAAGCTAGACCCATAAATCCTCATGCTGTTTATAACGTTTTATTTTTTCAGAGCATCTTTAAGAACATATCTAACATACCATTCACACTGATTTTCATACTTAACGAGAACTCTCTTGATAAATGGCTTGTCGGCCAGTTTAGCGATCTTGTGAGCGGCTGTTCGTGACAAGTTGTTGGCACTAAAATACATGCTTCTGGATCGTTGTGTCGGTAGTAATGGTAGATATTCTTGAAGCGTTTCAAGATCATTGGATTTG
The DNA here is from genome assembly GCA_913053665.1 of uncultured Spirochaetia bacterium. Classification (GTDB taxonomy): domain Bacteria; phylum Spirochaetota; class UBA6919; order UBA6919; family UBA6919; genus CAJXGR01. The sequence continues at coordinate 1,951 of CAJXGR010000447.1, read as the reverse complement.
AGAGCCTGATTGAAGCGTTTCACTCGTTTTTGAGCTAACTTTAAATCCTTCCTGAGCTCAATGACAGTGTAGTTTTGACCTTTCTTCAAACCTATCAATTCGGGCTTTTGAGGGCTGAGAACGAAAGGCCCTGGATTGTCCCACTGGTGATAGCAAAGTATGTCGTTTTTTCTGAAATACTTTATCCCGTTAGCAATAGGCACGTAACGAATTGGATGATTTATCCTGTCGTTTTTGATAGACTTCTTTTTAAGAAACATAAGAGCTTTTGTTAGACCCAGTTTTTTCGGTATATATTCTATAGTCATGCCGTTCTTTGTTTCTAGTGTATAGGGCTTGTCATTCCAGAGATGACGTCTGTAAACAGTATTCATAACGACAATTATCTCATCCCCTGCTTTGAGTGAACCCTTATATGATTGTAGGACTCTAACCTTATCTGTTCTAAACCAATCCTTTTCTGTGTAGCTCAGCTCTTTAACTTCTACCACTAGCTCCGCCATTCGGCAAAGTGAGGCTATATCATAGTCTAGCATAATTCTTGAGTAAATCCTTCCATTAACAGCGAATAGAAGAACCGTTACAATCGTTATGGACAATAAGTTTACGTACTTTTTCATGATTTCCTCCTAATATTCATTGACGTGTTCAAAGGACTTATTTTATTTTTTCCCACTTATTTTCCAAACCTCATATCGGTTTTTCACCTCAAAAAATCTTCCACACCATTCCTTTGCCTTTTGATGGACCGATTTCATTGGCTAGCTCCTGTAATTGGACAAGTATTTTAATCTTTTCTTCAACGGGCAGTTTTGCCCTATGTTCATGCAACTTCTTTTTTGTTTCCATTAAAGACTCAATCAAAGGATCAGTCTCTTTTTCATTCTCCATAGTAGAGCCTCATAAAATGATCATATTTCCCTTTTAAATCATATCTTTTCAATATTTGGATAAAACTATCCTTATTAAAGTCGAGGTCTTCCAGAAACCTGATCAATCTTTCCTTATCTTTCGCTCGGAAGGTCTCTAGCATGATTGCCATTAAATATTCTGCCTTGACGAGTCTTGTTTCTGTATCTTTATACTTTGTTGAAACGGCCTCCTCAACGGCTTCTTTGATTAAGTTATTGTACACAGGGATGAGCTGAACTGGAATTCCCTCTATAATGATCTGTTCTTGATCAGGTTTATAACCTTTATTTTGCAAGTAGTTATAAATATCTGACAGGACCATTATCTTTGTATCTTCAACCGGGATAAAAAAAATACCCAGATCATAGGTGAGAAGAGCTTCTATATAGAATATGGCTCCAATACCACCCCCTATAGCGTAATTTTTTATTAATCTTTTTTCCTGAAGCTCTTGAATGACTTTTAGGGCTTTTTCCATTTTCTATTCTCTAAAGCATCGATTACAGGAATGTTATATTCTTTTTAACACCTTTAAACTAATCCATTTAACCTGATCCACCCACTGGATATCACAAATATCAAAGGAATCACAAACAATCTTTTCATCCTGGTCTCCTTGTCGAACAGAATTATACACTTTCATCAGACCCCCTCGAATTATTTCTTCCCACTTTTATTAGGCACTGCACTCACCCGGATCATCGGTATATGTATCCATGATAGGATCGTCAGACTCGAACTTAAGCTTTCCGGAATGACTAAGCCTACCTGTCATTCTAACTTTTCTAAGCTTTAAAGTAATAATCCCTTTCCTGACAGTGAACGTACCCTTATTTTTTAGAACTATTTTATAGAGTTCATGGTCATATTGCCTCATCTCGACCCGACCATTCTTAAGAAATGTTATACTGTTTGGTGGATACACACCGGGTTTAGGGCCATACCATTTGACGGATATAAGGATTTTCCTAATGTGAGAGTCTCTTTTGGTGGATAGACCCAAAAGTTTCTGGTATCGGAAGGTGGATCGGATGCCATC
>CAJXGR010000446.1 GCA_913053665.1 uncultured Spirochaetia bacterium | reverse complement strand
GTATGGTATATTAATACAAACCGGCAGTGAATAATCACCGAGCATAGTCTCCATCGACGACTGCCAAAATCTATTTACATAAAAGTGTTTTTTTCACTTCATCTTGTCACACTCTCTGCTTGAGAATTGTCTAATAAACAGCAATTCAGAAAGTCGAGGAGGTCGATTATGAAAGCCATTGTGATTGAAAACTACGGTGGACCTGAACAATTAGTCATCAAGGACATACCGAAACCCGAACCCAAGGCTGATCAAGTCGTGGTGAAGGTGAAAGCCTTTGGGATCAATCGCGCTGAAACCTATATGAGACAGGGCCTATGGGGAGATGTAGCGAAAGTAAGTGGCATAGAATGCGTTGGAGAGGTTGACAACGATCCCAGCGGAACTCTTAAACCTGGTGAAAAGGTTGCAGCCATCATGGGAGGTATGGGGCGGATGATTAATGGAAGTTATGCTGAATATACCTGCCTCCCATCATCCAATGTATGGCCTATTGAGACAAGTTTGTCCTGGAGTGATTTTGCCGCGATTCCAGAATCCTACGCCACAGCCTGGAGCGCTTTACATGGGAATTTGGAAATCAAATCACAGCAAACTATACTGATTCGTGGTGCTACATCCTCACTAGGACAGGCCGCTATTAATATTGCCAGGAAAAAAGATATGACGATTCTCGCTACCACCAGAAACTCAAGTAAAAAAACGCTGCTTAAATCCTTGGGAGCCGATGTTATTTTTCTTGAGAATCATAATTTATCTGAAACAATTCGCAAAGCACACCCTGAAGGTATTGATCACGTGTTGGAAATAGTGGGAAACACAACATTGAAAGATTCACTCAAGTCGGTCAAAAGGAATGGCCGAGTTTGTATGGTGGGGCTTTTAGGGGGTGGGACACCCATTGAGGCCTTCAATCCCCTGTTTGATATGCCATCAGGGGTTCATCTAAGTTCCTTTGCAAGTATCATGCTGGGTACAGAGTATTTTCCTCTTGCTAATATCCCTATGCAGGACATTGTGAATGATGTGATGGCTGGCATCTATAAAGCCAAGCCTGTAAAGGTCTTTCCCTTTGATGATATTGTCAAAGCCCATCAATTAATGGAATCCAATGAAGCAGGCGGTAAAATTGTTGTTTCACTCTAAAGATAGGTGAATTATATCTGGAGGTAGTCATGATCAACCCGTTTATGGAAGATGAAAAGGACGATTTAGTTGATAAGTCGCTGGTTCAATCAGTGATAGAAGGGAGTCAAGAATCCCTGGAGGCCTTAGTCAAGCGTCACCAAGGATGGATCTATAATATTGCCCTCAGAATGTTCCGTGACGCGGATGATGCAGAAGATGCCACTCAGGATATACTCATAAAAATGATCACCAAATTATCCACCTACCAGAGTAAAAGTGCTTTCAGGACATGGCTCTACAGGATTGTCAAGAACCATATTCTAAATATGAAAAAAGGCTATCGGGAGGCCATGAATAAAGGCTTCAAGCCATTCGCTAAAAACCTGGACAACGCAATAGATCAGGATCTACCCGATGATAAAAGCTTACCTGTTGAGAAGGCTATTCTCGTGGAAGAGACAAAGATTGGCTGTCTAACGGCCATGTTATTGTGTTTGGATCGTGAACAAAGGCTGATTTTCATTTTCAGTGAGATCTTTGAGGTCAGTGATACTCTGGGGAGTCAAATCTTTGAGATGTCGAAAGATAACTTCCGTAAAAAGCTTTCACGGGCCAGAAAGCAATTGGTTAATTTCATTAGTAAGAAGTGTGGACTGATCGATAAAGAGAATCCCTGTCGCTGTGAGAAAAAGACCAAAGCCTTTATGGACGCAGGATATGTTGACCCTGACAACAGGATTTTCACAAACGATTACATTCATAAAGTTAGAGAATTGTCCAGACAAAGAAGTAAAACGCTTGAACCCATGTTTGACAAAGAATATACAGCTTTATATCGAGAGCATCCTTTTCAGAGTCCACCCGATTATATAGGGCTGCTCAGGAAAGTGATGAACAACTCGGATTTTAAGAGGACTTTTGACTTATAAGTCCTTTTTTTCTAATAAAATACATTGATAGGAGATTAAAAATGAAAACTTACTTGAAAACCATGCAAAATGCGATCCTTCTCATTGTGATGATCACAAGTATATCAGCTTGTGGGCAGGCGGGAGGAAATAGTTCAAAGGATAAAAAAGAGATTAGAAGAGTCCTGAAGGTTTATGAGAAGGCTTTGAACGAATCCAATGTGAAAGACGTGCTGTCTGTCTATACTCAGGACGGAGTTTTTATGCCATCGGAGGCTCCTACAGCCACAGGGCATCAGCAGATCAAGGCATCCTATGAGTATGTCTTTAAAATCCTTGACCTGAACGTTGTATTCGCCATAGATGAGATCGTTCAGCAGGGTGATATTGCCTATGTTCGCACTGTCTCAAAGGGTGACATCAAGATTATTCCCAAAGATGTGATCCTGAAAGGAGATGAACATCGAGAATTGTTTGTCCTGGAAAAGAAAAAGGGCCAATGGAAAATTGCTCGGTATATGTTTAATAAAATGAGTCCTCACAAAGTCCAGGAAAGTAAATAACTTAAATAAAGGATAAATATATGGAAAAGTTGAATCCCTACATCAGTCTGTCAGGCCGCATATTGATGGCTTTAATATTTCTGCTCTCCAGTTTCGGTAAAATCACTGCCTATACAGGCACTCAAGGCTACATGGAATCCATGGGGGTTCCAGGGATCCTCCTGCCTCTGGCCATTGTTTTCGAGGCAGGGGCAGGTTTAGCCATTATTATT
>CAJXGR010000445.1 GCA_913053665.1 uncultured Spirochaetia bacterium | reverse complement strand
GGCATTATCGAACATTGAGGTGGAGGATACAGCGGTTGTCACAGTAAAGTTCAGAAACGGGGCGTTAGGAATCATTGAAGCCACCACGGCCACGCGTCCCAAAGACCTTGAGGGGTCTATTTCAGTCCTTGGGGAGAAGGGATCCGTTGAAATCGGTGGTTTTGCCGTGAATGAGATGAAGACATGGAGCTTTTCCACCCAACAAAGTGAGGACGATGAAGTGATAGACAAGTATTCGGTGAACCCTCCCAATGTCTATGGTTTTGGTCACAAGGCTTATTACGATCATGTGATAGACAGTATTTTAAACAATCGAAAGCAATTGGTAGACGGTTTGGAGGGTAGAAAAAGCCTGGAGCTCATATCTGCCATCTATGAATCGATTGAGACAGGGAAAGAAGTCTTCCTCCGGTTTAAACCCAGAAAATGTAAGCTGGGACAACTATGAACTCCCCGAATATCAAAACAGTTGGTATTGTCGATGTAGAGTTTGGGAAAGATGTCACCGTCGTACAGCCATCCAACATTTACGGTTGTAGCCTAGGCGATCACTGCTTCATAGGGCCCTTTGTTGAGATCCAAAAAGGCGTCAGGATAGGGGATCATTGCAAGATTCAGTCTCACTCATTTGTATGCGAATGGGTCACTATTGGGAATCATTGTTTCATAGCCCACGGGGTCATGTTTATCAATGATCCATTCACAAATAACGGTCCTGCAAAGGGTAATCAGTCCCTGTGGAAGAAGACAGTCATCGGTGACCACGTATCCATCGGCAGTAACGCCACGATACTCCCAGTAAGCGTTTGTGATCATGCTGTGATCGGTGCTGGATCCGTGGTGACTAAAGATATTACGGAACCTGGTGTCTATGCCGGCAATCCAGCCCATAAGATAAAAGATTTATGAGGTTAGGCCTCGTTTAGGCGATTGTATAGGGCAATATATTGTTCTGCGTGTTTTTGGGAATCGAAATGCTCCCTGGCGAAAGAAATACAGGATTGGCTCATTTTATTATAATTCGTTTCAAGATGCTCCAAAGACTTTTTCATCGTTTCCTCATCTTTCTCATAAATACAACCTAATCCATGATCGTCTATTATGTCACCAATCGCACCCATTTTGGGATAAATGATGATCGGCAGGCCGGAAGCCAGGTATTCCCCACTTTTGGACGCCAGCATGGTGTTCCCAAGAGTTTTGTCAATATTATTATGTATTTGTTTAAAGGGTAAGGCACTGTAGTCCGCGGCCTGCAAATAGGAGTAGGTCATTTGTGGCGTATTCGTTGAGACATAGATCACTTCTTCTTCAGGTATATCGTATTTCATGAGATGGGAGATTAATGCTTCCCTGGGTGACTGGGTGATCAATAACAATCCGGTTTGTGGGAAATACCTTCTGAAACTTGTATAGATGAGGGCCAAAGTATCAATGGAATACCAGCTCTTTGAGTCAATCGTCCCAAGGTAGACTAACACTTTGCTATCCTTCAGGTTTAACTTCTCTCGTACAGCCATTCGTTCTTTCAGATTACGTCCGTTGAATATACTGATATTTGTACTTGTTGGGATAGTGAGAACATTGGGATTGGAAGTAATCCGATTGATATGTTCAGTCAATGTTTCTGATACAGTCACCACGGCGTCTACAGAGTTCAGGAGTTTTTCCTCAATCCATTTCCAAAACTTAAAAGAGATACTTTTCTCAGAAAAGATCCCAAAACTCACCCCTTCTTCGGGAAAGAGGCTTCTTGTGTCGAAGATGATCTTATAGGATAAGCGAAACACTCTCTTGGTGAGCCAAGCCAGTAGGGTTGCGTGATAGGATCGACAGTGGAGAACATGAATACCTTCTTTCACAATCAGCTTTTTTAAATAAAAAAAATGCCAAATGTAATATTGGGGCAATAAAAAGACGTTGGCATAAAAGGCAAGTATCAGGATTTTTCTTACGATGAAATCAATATTATGGTCTTTAAGTTTTTCTTTCTTTTTCTTTAATTCGTCGGATATGGACTGTCTAAAACCTTTGTCCGTTAAATCCCTTTTAGCATAAGGAAAGCCGCTGAGTACCTTGATCTGGATAGATGGATTGAGTTCTTTTATTTTAGTGAGTTGTTCAACAACCTGATTATCAAAGATCCCGCCATGGGTCACTCGTTCGCCCCAAACCAGATAGAGTACGTTAATTGTTTCATTCATGAATAGATTCCATTGTAATAGACCTGAAGGGGTTCATCCAGATTGTTTTATAACTTTGTTTACTTTAAGAATCACTATGATTTCAAATATATTTTCCCTCAACTCAAGGATTTCTAAGTCATTAAAGACATTATAAATCAAATAATGGAGCAATTTTTGAAATGAATCCCACGTAAAAGTGTGATAATGAATGTTTACAATTCCTTCGGTTAAAGTGAGTTTATCTTTATTGAGTGCCTGGAGGAGAGGCTGAATCCGCTTGGCGACTTCCTGATGGACCTCTTCCTCAGAGCGATTAAGAGGTTTGAAGCCCTTGTCCACTCTTTCATTCTCATCACTAATGGCTATGCATTCAATGAGATGCTTTTTAGTTTCTTCAATAATTTGTTGAGTATCATAATCTTTATATATCTGTTGATCCTGAAGAATATGTTCAATAGAAGTAATCTCCCTTCCCCTGTCGAAAGACTTTTCGGCACTCGGAATGGAGATAAACAAGATGCCATCGGGTTTTAGCTTTTGTTCCCAGTTCATTAAAGTTTGGATGGGATTGGGAGAATGCTCCAGAACATGATTGGCAATGATAAAGTCCTGAGAATTGTTATCTACTTTGGAGAGAATGAA
>CAJXGR010000444.1 GCA_913053665.1 uncultured Spirochaetia bacterium | reverse complement strand
TAGTGATAATTGCTTGTAGGGGTAGGTTTAAAACCTACCCCTACAAGCAATTGGACAAACCCGCCAGTTATTACTTTAACACTACTCGCAAATAATAATCTTTAACCATCAAAAAGACAAGACCCTCCTCTTATCAGACCTTAAGTATTCATTTTAGTCTTATTAGCAAAGAAATTATCCGGGTTTGCGAAAAATGATTGCCTGACGATGTATCTTGTGTTATCTTAATGAGACTTAATTTTACTTGCTGGAGACTCTGATTGGCTGACGATCAACAAACCATTATTCCTGTACCCATAGAAGACGAAATGAAGGAAGCTTATCTCACCTATGCCATGAGTGTCATAGTGAGCCGGGCTCTCCCCGATGTGAGGGACGGCCTTAAGCCTGTCCATCGGCGGATTCTCTACGCCATGAACGATATGGGTATCACCCCCGATAAAGGCTATAAGAAGTCGGCCAGGATTGTGGGAGAAGTGCTGGGTAAATATCACCCCCACGGTGATTTAGCCGTTTACAACACGATGGTTCGTATGGCTCAAGAGTTCTCCATGAGGAACCTTATTATTGATGGACAGGGGAATTACGGCTCTGTCGATGGGGATTCTCCCGCGGCCATGAGGTATACGGAAGCCCGTATGACCCGCTACGCCATGGAACTCCTCAGAGACATCAATAAAAAGACGGTCAACACCCAACTCAACTTTGACGACTCCCTGGAAGAGCCTGTCGTTCTCCCAGCAGGCGTACCCAACTTATTGGTGAACGGGAGTACGGGGATTGCCGTTGGGATGGCAACTAACATACCACCCCATAACCTGAGAGAGGTGGTGGATGGGACTTGTGCCATTATTGACAACCCGGATATACCTGTAGAAGAGTTAATGAGCTATGTAAAAGGCCCTGATTTCCCTACCTATGGTATTTTACACGGTCACAGCGGGATACGATCCGCCTACCTCACAGGCCGAGGCAAGGTAACCGTTCGGGCAAGGATCGATATTGAAGAGCTGAAGGGGGGACGAGAGGCCATTATCATCCAGGAGCTTCCCTACCAGGTGAATAAAGCAGAGCTTCTATCTAAAATCGCCCAGCTGGTCAAGGACAAGAAGGTAGAGGGGATTGGTGAAATCCGGGATGAATCGGATAGAAAAGGAATGCGGGCTGTCATAGAACTCAAGAAAGGAGCGAACACAAACGTCTTACTGAATCGTCTTTATACCCATACCCAAATGCAGGCTGTGTTTGGAATTATCATGCTCGCCCTGGTGGATAAGCAGCCTGAAGTCCTGAATCTCAAAGAGATCCTGGTTTATTATATCGCTCACCGTAAAGAAATCATCATCCGAAGGACTGAGTTTGACCTGAATAAGGCTGAAACACGTGCTCACATTGTGGAAGGCTTATTAATCGCATTGAACGAGATCGACGCAGTCATCAAGTTGATTCGTGGTAGTGACAATGCTGAAAAGGCCCGAAGCGGTCTGATGACTCAATTCAGTCTCTCCGAAAAGCAGGCTCAGGCCATCCTTGACATGAGGCTCCAACGGCTAACAGCCCTTGAAACGGAAAAACTTCAGAAAGAATACGATGAACTTATTAAGCTCATAAAGGGATTTAAGGAATTATTGGCCAGCGATGAACTTCAGTACAAGATCATGAAAGAAGAACTCCTGGAGATTAAAGGAAAATACGGTAGTGACAGACGCACTGAGATTGCGGATGAGATTGGTGGTATTATCACAGAGGATCTCATTGAGGAAGAAGAAAATGTCGTGACTATATCTCATGGTGGCTACATTAAACGGCTACCCACAAACACCTACAGGAAGCAGAAACGTGGAGGAGTAGGGGTTTCAGGGGCTAACACCAAACAAGATGACTTTATAGAAAACCTTTTTGTGGCTTCCACCCATGACTACATCATGTTTTTCTCGAACTTTGGACGGGCTTTCTATGTGAAAGTTTATGAAATCCCTGAAGGAGGGCGGATTACAAGGGGACGACACATCAAACTCCTGCTTCAGTTAAGTGATGAAGAGAAGATCCAAACCATTGTCCCTGTTAAGGACTACAAAGTGCCTCATCCCATCGTTTTAATCACTAAAAATGGGATCATAAAGCGATGTGATATATCAGATTTCTCCAATGCCAAAGCCAGAGGGATCAAAGCCATGAACCTCGATAAAGACGATCTCCTCATATCGGCTGTCCTGTCGGATGGGAAATCAGAGATCGTTCTCTGTACGAAAAAGGGGAAAGCCCTGAAAATATCTGAGAATGATGTTCGAGAGATGGGCCGAGCGGCGAGAGGGGTGATTGGCATCCGTCTCAAAGGGGATAACGAGATCATTGGGGTCGAGAAGGTTACGGAGGATCATAATCTCCTGGTGATCACCAAAAACGGTTACGGCAAGCAGATGAAATTCGCCCAATTGCAGGCTCACGGGCGGGGAACGGGGGGGCAAATCTACCTGAAAACCAATGAGAAAACGGGAGAAGTGGCGGCTGTCCAGGGGGTCTCAAGTGATGACGAAGTGATGGTCATCACCTCCCAGGGGATGGTGATTAAAACGGCAGTGAAGGGCATATCGACCTTTGGAAGGACAGCCAGCGGTGTGAAGATTGTGAATGTGAAGGAGGATGACTATGTGGTGGCTGTGGCCAGAGCAACAGCTGAAGAGGATGAACCAGTTAATGACAGTGGTCAGGCCCTTCCTGAGATTGGCTCCAACGGGACATAATATTTCTTTATCTTGCCTTATCTAGAGGTAAACTGTTGAATTACCAGCATGTTGCAGGGGCGACCCGGCGGGTCGCCCCTGCAACAT
>CAJXGR010000443.1 GCA_913053665.1 uncultured Spirochaetia bacterium | reverse complement strand
CATATTCTTTCATAAGCATTCATCATTATTTTGCTGTAATATAATGACTTATTGATACTTAGCTCAATGACACATCAAATATGTCTATTCTCTTTGACTAGATTATATGCCACGATACTCAGTGTTTCTTTGCTAAAAAATAGGTACTACTAAATGTATTATATTTGTCACTAATTAGTATTCAATGGAATTAAAATGATCGGTACAGGAACTCTATTCGACCAAAATGAAGAAAGTAGTAACGTTCATCTCGCCATCCTTCATGATGTCAGTCAGGTCATTAATTTCTCTGATAACTTCCAAAATACTCTGGATCAAATAGTAAGCATCGTTGCGAATCGACTTAAAATGGATGTTTGCTCTATATACCTTTTTAACCCTGAAAAAAATACTCTTATCCTTCAAGCTACAAAAGGCTTAAACGTTAATTCCTTAGGGCATGTTAAATTAAAACTTGGAGAGGGGGTTGTTTCCTTAGCCATCGAAGAAATGAAGGCCATTTCAATTGATGATGTCCAGAAACATCCAAGATTTCTTAATTTCCCTGAAGCTGAAGAGAGTGCTTTTAACTCATTTCTTGGCGTCCCTGTCATTGATAGCAAGAATCCTATAGGGGTTCTTGTTGTTCAGAAAAAGAAAAACTACCAATTCAATATCAATGAAATCAATATGCTTCAGATCCTGGCTGTCCAAATATCAAGCATTATTCAAGTTGCTACCGTTTTGGAAAAAACAATACAAAAAGATATTGTTAACAAGGATAACAAGACCAATCCTTCCGATCATAAGATCCAGACTCCAGCAAAACATGATCAAAAAAAAATCCTTACATTACAAGGTTTGCCCACTTCTTTTGGTTATGGCTATGGGAAAGTGATTCTATTGGATGAACGTTATAATTTCTCTGTCATTACGGATCAAAAAGTCGAGGATACCAAGTTGGAATTAATCCGCTTTCAGGACGCCCTCTCCAAGAGCAAAGAAGAAATCCTTAACATTAAAAAATCCCTTCAAGACCAGATCTCAACTGATATACTAGGTATATTCGACTCCCATCTAATGATGTTGGATGATAAACAACTTGTTAATAAAATCCATGATCAGATCAACAAAGGGAATAATGCATCCTTCTCAACCCTCCAGGTGATCAATGAATACATTGATACCTTCTCTAAATTCAAGGATCCATACATTAAAGAGAAGATTGTTGATTTTGAGGACATTGGCCGTCGTATTATTACTAATTTGTTAGGTATCAGTCAAATAGATCTACATAATTTACCGGAACCTTGTGTTGTGGTGGCCAAATTCCTAACCCCTTCCACTACAGCTAATTTAGACACATCCAAAGTGGTGGGTATTATAACAGAGCATGGTGGAACCACATCTCATGCTTCTATATTAGCCCGATCCCTTGAGATACCCGCGGTTGTAGGAGTCCAGGATATTCTTTCCAAGATCAGTGTTGAGGACTATCTTATTGTGGATGGGAATACAGGCTTTGTCTTTTTGAACCCACAAAAAGTCTTGATTCACGAATATGAAAAGAAGGCTGAACTTGAGATTCAGAATTATCATAACTATTTTCTAAAGTACACCCAAAATCCTCTTGCCACCAAAGATCATATCCCAGTCAATATTGGCGCCAATATTGGTATGACTCATGATATGGGGACAGCGATCAAAAATGGAGCTAAAAGCGTTGGACTCTTTCGTACCGAGTTTCTTTACATGACCAAAGATCGGCTCCCTACGGTGAATGAGCAATACGAGATCTATAAAAAAGTCGCCGAAGGGTTTCCTGATGGAGAGATTATCTTTCGCACCCTCGATATAGGGGGCGATAAAGTACTGTCCTATCTCCCATTACAACATGAAGACAATCCTGTTTTAGGCTATAAGTCCACTCGATTTCTTTTAGATCATCCAAAGATTTTATTTGATCAACTGAGGGCTATTTTGCAGGCTAGCGTCCATGGGAATATAAAAATACTTTTCCCCATGGTTTCCTCTCTCAGCGAGCTTATCCAACTCAAGGACTTTCTCGAAATTGCTAAAGGCACATTAACCTATAACCAGCTTGCGTTTAATGAAGAGATTGAGGTGGGCATGATGATTGAAGTTCCTTCTGTTCTTTTTCAACTGGATGATTTCATTCCAGAGGCTGATTTCTTTAGTATTGGTACAAACGACTTGATCCAGTACCTTCTGGCGGTAGACCGTGACAATGAAAAGGTATCCAATATTTATAATCCACTCCATCCAGCTATCCTACGGGCAATCAACTCTATTGCAACTCGATTTATTCACTCACAAAAGCGTCTGGCTGTTTGTGGAGAGATGGCGGGAACCCCTCAAACGTCCCTCGCCTTACTGGCTCTTGGAATTCGGGATTTAAGTTCTAGCCCCTCATCCATTCCTTATCTCCATTACCTGATCCAGCAACTGAATCAGGAGATTTTAGATGAAGTCAAAGCCAATATTCTATCCTTTTCCGATGTCCTACAGGTAGAAAACTATCTAAGAAAAATCCTGAGGGACATCGCCCCAAAATTATATGCGATTTTTGGGGCGGAAGAAAACTGAATCTATTTGTTAGACTGTCCCCTGGACTCCAAGCTTTTTGATTTCGCTTATGAGAACAGGTATCACCTTAAACAAGTCATCCACAATACCAAAATCAGCCTTCTTAAATATGGGCGCTTCAGGATCTTTGTTGATGGCTAATATATATTGACTCCCCTGAATGCCTACGATATGTTGAATGGCCCCGCTAATTCCACAGGCAATATACAGGGTGGGCGATACGATTTTTCCTGTCTGACCCACTTGA
>CAJXGR010000442.1 GCA_913053665.1 uncultured Spirochaetia bacterium | reverse complement strand
CTCACCTGTCCGTACGGGTTCAACATGTTGAACCCGTACGGTCGCTGGTGGAAAGGCGAACACGTGGGTTCGCCCCTACAGACCAAAGGGCAGTTCAATCAACAAATAATGGAGGAGACCGTTATGACAGAGACGATCAACAATGTGAAAGACTCAAAAATCGTTAAGAAGAACAAGTACATCACCTTCTTTTTGGACAATGAGGAATACGCTGTAGTCATCGAAAAAGTGAGGGAAATCATTGGTATTATGGATATTACACCCATACCGAACATTCCAGCCTACATAAAAGGCGTCTTGAATCTGAGGGGTAAAGTGATACCCGTCATAGATTTAAGGCTGAAGTTTGGGATGGAGTCCATAGAATATGGTGATCGGACCAGCATCATTGTGATGGAGATTGATATTAACGATAGGCGATCATCCATTGGTACAGTGGTGGACATGGTCTCTGAGGTCTTACAGATCAGTGATGAAGACTATGAAGAAACCCCATCCTTTGGTGTGAACGTGAACACCAATTTCATTCAGGGCATGGCAAAAGTGAAAGGAAAGGTCAAAATCCTGTTGGACATTGAGAAAGTCCTGACGGCTGATGATCTTGGCGTCATCAGCAATATTGATACGGCTGATGAAAGTATAACAGTTTAAATATTTAGGAGGAAGAAAATGTTTAAAAAACTAACCATTAAAAGCAAGATCTGGGCAGTTCTTGTATTACCTTTTTTAGGGTTACTTTACTTTGCAGGGACCACAACTATGGAGAAGTTTGAGGATTTAAAGGCCCTCAATAATTTATATCCTATGGCGAGTAAAATCGCTAATCTTGTTCATGAGACTCAAAAAGAACGAGGAGTCACAGCAGGGTATATGGGTAGCAAAGGGAATAAGTTCAAGAGCGAACTTTCAACCCAGACACTTGCAACAGATAAAGCGAAATCTCAGTTATTGGACTTTTTAAATGACTTTGATACAAAGCAGTTGGGGGAATATAAAGTTGTTTTGGATAATGGATTGGCCTCTCTTTCTCGACTGGGAGCTATACGAGATTCCGTTAAAGCACTGAATATCCCTTCCAAAAAAGCGATAACCTACTATACGGATATGAACAGCCAGTTTCTACAGGCCGTTGGGAATATCGCCAAATTAAGTGCCAACACTAAATTGTCTGTCATGACTTCAGCTTATGTGAACTTCCTGGAGAGTAAGGAACGGGCCGGACAGGAACGGGCTATTCTAACGGCTACTTTTGCCGCCAAGCAATTTCAACCCGGTATGTATAAGAAGTTTATAACTCTTGTTTCTGAGCAGAAGAATCTTAACAAACAATTTTTATTTTTGGCCAGCCAAAAGCTGAAAGATTTCTATAATAAAAGCATTCAGGATTCCGCGTTTAATGAAGTTAAAAAGATGAGGCAGTTAGCTTACGATCAAAAAGGTATTAAATTGTTACTCACGGCTAAATTACAGACTTACTTAGGTTATGGTGGAATTATCCATAGCTTTAAAAACTACCTTCTACGCGGCAGCGATAAATATGTCACGATAATGAATCAACATTATAAAAAAGCTATGGCCGTTTTGGATCAATACTCCAAATTAGAGAACCTGTCAAAAGCCGATAGAAACAGTATTAAAGTCATTCGGGATGTGATCAACAAATACAAAGACGCTCTGGTAGTTGCTGTTCAGCTCAAGGCGAAAGGAGCCGGTATTGTCGCTATTGATGCAATAATAAAGATAAGCGACTCTGAGGCCATAAAAGAATCGGTTAAACTCCTCAATGGCGGGGACTTTGGGGTGGATTCCTTACACTGGTTTAACACGATCACCAGAAAAATAAATGTCTTAAAAACCATAGAAGATAAGATTTCAAAAGACCTATTCGACAATGCTGACCAACTTAAAACAGCTTCCTGGTCGGCATTGATATCTTCTATCATCATCACTCTCGTGATCTTCGTCATATCGGGAGGATTATCTTTTTTCATTATACGCAGTGTAGTGAACGCCCTAAAAAGCTCTGTGGATACTCTCACACAAAACTCGGAGCGGGTGGCCACAGGGTCTCAGGAGATCGCTGCCGCCAGTCAGAAATTAGCGGAAGGTTCTGCTGAACAGGCTTCTTCTTTAGAGGAAACCTCAGCATCACTAGAGGAAATTGCCGCCATGACCCAGAATAACGCAGAAATATCCCAAAAAGCCAATCATATGGTCTCAGACACCTCAAAAATTGTCTCAGAAGCTAATGGGTCGATGAAGCAGTTAAAAGATGCGATTAATAACATTACCTCCAGCAGTGAAGAGACAGGGAAAATCATTAAAACGATCGATGAGATCGCCTTTCAGACCAATCTTTTAGCCCTCAACGCGGCGGTAGAGGCGGCACGTGCCGGTGAAGCAGGTATGGGCTTTGCTGTTGTGGCCGATGAGGTCAGAAATCTGGCTCGACGATCTGCTGATGCTGCCAAGAGTACAGCTTTACTTATTGATAACTCTATAAAGATGATCAAAGAAGGTAGTGACTTAACCCGGGACACTGAAAAGTCTTTTGACGGGGTGGTGGACATGACTAAAAAGCTGAAAGAACTGATGGAAGAGGTCAGCGCCTCTTCTAGTGAGCAAAGTCATGGGATAGAGCAGATCACCGAAACAGTTGCCGCTATGAGTACTGTGACACAAGGCAACAGCGCCAGCTCGGAAGAGAGTGCGGCGGCCAGCGAAGAGATGAACGCTCAGGCCATGTCTCTAATGGATGTTGTTAAAAACCTTGTGGATCTTGTAGGGCAGAACGGAGGGTCAAACGGTAAATCCAATGGATCTCATCATGGATCATC
>CAJXGR010000441.1 GCA_913053665.1 uncultured Spirochaetia bacterium | reverse complement strand
AAAGGGCTTATAATGATCATCCACCAAATGATAACCGATAGCTGTTTGGTTCAGAATATCGATTAATACGTAATATTTGACCCCTTGAGCCTCATAGATTTGATATTTGATGTTCTTATCTTTATAAGCTGTTGAGGGCGACAGGATCTCAAAAATAAGGCAGGGTGGATCGCTTAGATATTGGCCGGTCACTTCCTTGCAGACCACAGAGTTATCGGGTTGAACCACTGTATCGTCATCTATTTTCCAATCCACAGGAAGTAAAGCGGTGCAATGTTCGCACTTTTTAAGTAATTCCAAAAGCTGGACATGAATTAAACCATTCACTTGCTGATGATTAATGGATGGAAGAGGACTCATGGCATAAGGCAGGCCGTCTATCAATTCCCATCGACCCTCCCAATTCACGTAGTCTTCGTAGGTGTATCTAGGAATGTAGTCAATCTTCATTTTCTTCACTCAGATATTAGAGGTCTTATTAAAGATACTTCAGAAAGTGGATTGTGCAAACATTAAATTAAAATAACTTTAAGATACTGGGATTATTTGATGAAATCGTTGATATAGAGAGTATTGTCAGCCATTGAGCCCTAGAGATAACTGAAGTGATCCATTGACTTTTATCATATCTATCTCTAAAACACTTCCTATCTTATCTTTAACCCTCTTTTTTGAAATAGTTCTTAGCTGTCCACAATGGACAAGACTTCTTTTCAAAATGCCTGGAGTCGGTTCTGTCAGACTGACACAGATGGGAATATTTCCTTTTTTCTCATTCCATTCTGTAATGATGGCAATAATAATAACAGACGCGTGTTTATTTTGTATATCATTAGATATGACCACGCATGGACGAGTTTTCCCTGTCTCACTACCACGTACGGGATCTAAATCGACAATCATAATATCACCCCGTAAAATAATCCCATTATAGCTCATCATTCCCGCCTAGTTCATCACACAGAAATTGATCTTCTTGTACTAAATATTTGTAGCCCTCTATCATAGCTTGTTCAATTCCTTTACTGACAGGATTTTCTGATCTCAGAGATTGGATAAAATCAAATATTGCCTGCTGCTTATCAAGTGGGAGTCGCTCAAGTTCATTGATTATTTTTTCTTTTAAGTTAGTCATAATTTACCTCAAAGAAGCCATTTATACTAAACATACTAAAAATACCTACACTTGTAAGGAAAAAGTTCAGGCGATTTCATTCTCTTCTGAGTCCTTGTTTTGAGGCTTGTCCTAAGCAAAGCTTTTAGTGAGCCTGCCGAATCTGTCGAAAGGATTATCGCAAAGTAATCGTAAATCCCGATATCAAGATGGCTGTTTTGCCCTTTGACTCAAAACCTTTTTCCTGATTTTTCTTGACTTAATCAGTCAATTACTTTAAACTTTCCTGGTAGTAATTACTTTTTAAGAGTGTTTGTAATGGACTGGAATGACCTTTGTGAGATGAAAGAGCTTAGGGATATCCCTTTCAAGGTGGAACTCAATGAGTTAGGGAAGATAGAAATGAGTCCTACAAAGTGGATCCATGGGAGCCGCCAATCTGATATTGCTTATGAACTGTCTATCAGGACTTCAAAAGAACAGGTTTTTACAGAGTTAGCTGTTCAGATGGGTGATAGTGTGAGAGTTACTGATGTTGCTTGTGTTTCACAAGATCAACTGAAACGCTTTCCTGATGAAGATGATGACCTGACTGAAGCCCCTATGATTAGTGTGGAGATCAAATCAAAGTTCAATACGATGAAAGAGATGGAATACAAAAGGAAATTATACTTAACCCATGGTGCAGAGGAGTTCTGGCTGGTGATGGAAGATGGGAAGATTCGCTTCTTTAACCTGAAAGAAGAATTAGAGAGTTCACGTATCTTTCCCGACTTTCCTAAAGAGGTTTAAGGAATCGGTATTCAGGGGAATCGTTGAATAACAAGGTTTTAATGCCCAAAAAAGAGCCATAAATCCTGATCAAGGGGCCATTTTACTCTTCATTTCGACCTCATTTTCTTGACTTATTAGTAAATTACATGATTCTTTTTCGAAGTGGGATTTTAACTTTTTTTATCCGCAGGTAATAAATCCATATATAATACGGTTTAACATGTATAAATTAATTACAATTTTATTTATTTCGATGTTCGCTTGTACAGGATCACATGTCAAGCCGACGATGTACTGCCAAAAGTTCAAAATTAAAGATATTAAAAAAGTCGTTTTCCGTGCAGAACAAGCTTCCAAGGCAGAAATTATTGAAAATAATCTGACAAATACCATCACAATTTGTGGCTGGCCAAATGGCGGTGCAAAGGGTTATCACCCTTCTGATCAGAATTGGAAAGAAACCCCTCCGTCCAGATGGGGTTTAAAATTCAAAGGAAAAAGATTTGGCAATATTTTGGTGATATCCTCTGTAAATGAAATTCAATACATTCATCATTATTACTATTTTGATAAACTACTCATTAGAAAACCAGGAAAATTGGTTATACAACTGGAAAACCGAAATCTTAATGGCAATGGTAAAGAGAATTTAGGCAGGCCATAACAATAATATCCGTCATGCTACTTACAATACATTGCCAGGCTAAGCTTGTCGATATTTCGCACAGAAGCCGATGGTGACATTTTAAACACTTTTCAGCCTAGCTAAATAACTACCATGAGGTGCCAGGATTATTTGATCAGAACTTCCGCCACCCCATAGCCACCGTCTTCTGGCTTGGCGAGATGATAGGATTTAACGTGAGGATGGGAGTTTAAGACTTTCTCAACGAGTATTAGAAAAAGAGAATCTCCATTTTGGCCCTCATCTTGTGGACAGAATGATCCAGTAT
>CAJXGR010000440.1 GCA_913053665.1 uncultured Spirochaetia bacterium | reverse complement strand
ATCAACGATACGACATCAGGTGAGACCAGTGAATCAGTGTCTATTCTCCTGTCATACTGTATGTCCGTGATGATATAAGGCTTTGCGTCCAAAACGGTTCTCACCAGATAGTGTTCCCCATCCAACATAGAGATTTTCTGGTGGCTCTTCTTTAGCCTTATAGGGGGATGCCGTTCTTTGCAAATTAGATAGTCTGATTGGGGTGTGAAAAGATACAATTGAGAATTGTTGTAATTAAAGATCGCCTGACTGGAAAGGATTAAGGCCTTATAAATGGAAGATGACTTCTTATTCCTTAAGTCTTCCAGCATACTTTTAGGCAATGGCACCCATAAGAATGGCGACTCAGAAGCCCTTGATTTCTCCCCCTTTTTTTTAACGATAAACCATAAAATGTTTAAGCCAATACTCACAAACAATGCTAAAATCAGGATGGGAACAAACGTTGACATAATTTAGCGGTTTTAATGGATTCTATTTTTCATGATGAATAAAAGATAAGGCGTTCGAGCCAGAATAGTTTGAATGGTCTTCTTTGTAAATACCAGACAGCTGGTTTCTTCCACAGTGATATACGCTTTTTCATACTTTGAATTAAAGCCAAAATCTCCAAAATACTCCCCGGAAGAGAAGGTCTTATGGTTGTCACCCACAGCTTTTATGGCCCCAGCAATGACAATGTAAAAATAAGGATCTTCAGGATTCATGTAAACAGTCTCTTTAGCTGGATACTTTTTAAACACCCCACGTCTCGCTAAACGCTCTAATATACTAGATGGAAAGGTTTTAAATTGATCTGTTTCTTCCAACAGTTTGCGAGTTTTCCAGCGTTCAATCAGTTTATCCTTAAATTGTTCCTTTAGAATCAGAGCGTAAAAGATCTCTTCAGACAGCTCACAAAGTGTTACAGGAGATCGAGCCACTACTGATGCATTTCTTAAGCCCTGTCCAGTAGTGACTGCCATTTCCCCAAACAGATCACCCGCTTCTTTCCGGGCAATAACAGTTGGTTTCGTCCCATCATGGGTTATGATACTACAATATCCTGTTAAAATAGTATATATCTTATTCTTAGACTCAGCCCCCTGCTTTATAATGACATCATCCGTATTATATCGGGTGATGCTCATGTTTCCCATCAATATGGAAATCCAGGATAATTCCATCCCATAGAAATGGTGAACTAGAAACTCGATGGCGCGAGTTGTATAAAAGTCACATTCACCTTCTACTACCACATACCTCTTCCCGGCAGTCGCTACCGAGAAGGTGGCATTGAATTCCTGGGACAAGTCATCCAGGTGAAAAAATACAACACGATCAGCCTGACTCTCCATGGCATCGCGAGGATTCCCATGAATCAAACCTTCCCCACCATCCGCTAGAAGGAGTTCCACATCTTCCTGATAAAGGCTTTTTATTTTATCAGCCCTATTTTGAGTGATCACACCCATTTTAAGCATACTTTCAACATCATTAAGACTTTGATTATCACTTGTAATCAGTACCGAGTATATCTGGTGATTGTGTTCAATAAAAAACTTGGCTCCTACAGTCGGGATCGTATGGATCGTATAGTGGGGTTTGATCTTCAGTCCATAGAAATCCAGGGTTTTGCCCACGGTCAGCGGCACTAGATCAAAGTAATCCATGATCTCTTGGATGGGTAGATCCAGCATGAGGGACATTTTACGCATGGCCATCCAATAGATTTCCTTTGTAGTAATGACTTTCACTTTATTATTACTAAACATAAGAGGCAGAAGATTACAATGATCATCATGAATATGGGACAGGAAAATAGAGGTGATCTGGTTCTTTGCCACCCCGCGAGCGACAAGGTGATGATCCAGGAAAGGTATTGAGTCCACCAACATATAGGTGCCATTATAAACGATGACCAATCCAGAACTTGCGTTGGTAGCGCTGAACCCTGTGGCTCCCCCAAGGATTTCTATTCCAAACTTACAAAGTTCATTGGGTGTACAATCGATCTGGACGGGATAGGGAGGTATTTGAGCTTGAGATGTGTTTAGGTCAATCACTTCTTCAGAGCCATTGTAACGAATCGTGTATTGATTAAACCCACTGTGAGTCACATTAAGGGAATCCATATCAATCTGTTTATCATCATTGAAAGTATAATTTTCTATATAATGTGTAATAGGACAGGTATTTCCCAAATCATCTTTCAAATTAAAGTAATTGCCCTCTTTAATAAACATCTTGATTAGATCATCAGCAATACCGATCTCTAAAAGCTCTTCTTTTGTGGGCCCAAGAAGAGTGAGTCGGAGTAGTTCTTGATTGTTCTCAATTTGCTTTGTTTCACCCAGTATTTTAAGCTTTCTATTATCTTGAAGTCCATTAGAAATAAAAAGAAAGTGATAAAGAGGGAACTCTGTACAATTTTGTAAATTAGTGGCAACAACCGTTTTATCGGGTATAAGTAATGCTGTTGGGCTAGGATATTTATTAGCAATAACAGATTTAATCACTTCAGGAGGGGTTCCAGCCAGGATCACTTCATCACCACATTGTATCAGCTTGCAACCTGGCATTATATCAAATATATTTATATCAGACATTTTTCACTCTAATGATCAACCTCTCCTACCACAACATAATGGGAATTATTTAAAGTATCTGACTTAAGTATTTTAACATCAAGGCTTTTTAGCTCATCAACTAAATCATTCTGGTCTATTCGCTCATCCTTGGGAGGCCCATGTTCTTCGTCTTGCTTTATCCAATCAATGATTGCAAGATTACCCTTCTGCTTTAATATCCTTTTAACTTCATTTAGATAAGTTTTGGGAGATTGAATTTCATGGAGAACAAAAGCA
>CAJXGR010000439.1 GCA_913053665.1 uncultured Spirochaetia bacterium | reverse complement strand
CCCATCATTGACAATAAGATCATCGTGAGTTCCCTTTCCAGCCTCGTCTATCATGATAGTATTCTCGATTTCCAGATCAAGAATATCATCGTCTTGTGACTTGTCTAATCCCTCCTCTTCCACTCCCCAAGGTCCTTTCGCCTCTTCAATCAATACTTCCTCTCCAGGAAGGATGGGGACTTCAATTTCAGAGGATGAGAACAAATCTTCACTGATTCCTATATCTTTTGTATCTCCAAACAAGTCATCCGAAAATTCCAGATCTTCTTCATCCTGAAAACCCCATGCTTCTTTAAGGGTCTCATCAATGCCTCCTAGTATGTCATCTTCACTAATGATTTCCTCACTAAGCTCATCAAGAGAGTCGATTAAATCAGACTCATCACTACTCTTATCTTCAAGACTCTCATTAAAGTTATTAATCGGGTCTGAATCAATTTGGCCGGTATTTTCAACACTCTGAAGATGTCTATCATCTGCTAACTTAGGATCCGAGTGGTTAGTCTCAGAAGACTGATCTGGTGAAGCAGTATCAATACCTAGGACGTTCTGCTCCTCATCGATGTCAATAACCAATACGAGATCCAACTCCTCTTTCTCTTCAAGAGTGTCGTCATCCACTTGAAGAATTATTGAATCTTTATCATCCATTAGTGACACATCTTTAGACTCATTGTCTAAGGACAATGGACTGTCCACAAGGGAATTAAGACTTGTTTCTTTATTTTGTTCAGAGAACCCTACAGTATCAAAGTTGGTAAAAACTTCTAAATCCTCATCGTCTTCAAGATCTTGATTCTCGATTCCCTCAACAATATATAGATGATCTTCCGTAGAATCCTGCTCTATATCAAATGTTTCTTCAATAGTAATTTCATTTTCCGGCATTTCTACAATTTGAACACCATTAAGTTCTTCATTAGCCGTCTCAATAATCCTGTTTTCACCACTTCCGTTATCTTTTTCAATATCGAATGGATCAGTCAGTCCAAATTCTTCGTCAATTTCATTCTCGATTTCACTCACAATATCATCTAAATCTTTGCTCGAAGATAGAAAGTCACTCTCGTCATCATAAGAGTCATTA
Source organism: uncultured Spirochaetia bacterium (assembly GCA_913053665.1). Classification (GTDB taxonomy): domain Bacteria; phylum Spirochaetota; class UBA6919; order UBA6919; family UBA6919; genus CAJXGR01. The sequence goes on along the minus strand of CAJXGR010000439.1, from coordinate 1,760 downwards.
TTTAATATTGTATTTGGCTCACTCACCACATCATCTATTTCATTATCTATACTTTCTTCTTCTTCCACAAAGTCAATGATTGCTTCTTCTCCTTCAAGAAGGGATTGATCAAAGTCATCCATAAGTTCTTGATCGTATGACAGGATGGGTATTTGATTTATGTCAGAGGCAATATCATTATCACTCAATTCTTGAGGCTTATCCCCTGGTTTTTCATTCACTTTTTTAGTTAATTCATCAGACATAACGTCTCCATAAAGTTTCTGGACAGAAGCAATTATTTATATGGGATGTAAAAACTTTGTCCATCTTTTAAGTAATAATTCTTGTATTTTTTCTTTCGATTGGCTTTTGAGCCAAAACCACCTGCCATTTTTACTAATCGATAAAACCTTGAACCAGACCTCATTTTATAAACACCTGGTTTTTTAACGGCCCCTCTGATCTCGATATCAATCCATTTATTCTTTAGAATACCCTTCCGGAAGCGTTTAAAAGGAACATAGAAACTATAGCCATCTTTTAAGTAGTAATTTTTCTTGACCCGTCTGGAATCTCCTTGTTTTGTTAAGCCCCCAGCCAATTTAATGAGATCAAAATAACGTGAACCTTGTCTCAAGGTATATTTCCCAGGTTTGTGGACGGCTCCCTTGATTTCTAGATGGATCCATTTATTCCTGTAGAAGGAGTTTTGTGATCGCTTGTATGGGACATAAAATGTATAGCCACCCTTTAGGGTATAATTTTTCTTAATCCTATTCTGATCAGCCTTTTCAGTTGCCCCTCCGGCTATTTTTATTAAATCAAAGTATTTATTTCCTTCTACCAGAGTGTATTCACCTGGTTTTTTTATGGCTCCCCTAATCTCTACAAGTATTTTTTTTACCGGCTTTGAAGTAAGTAACGGTGATTCAGTATTCGTTTTTGAATTTAAAAGATCATCTTTTTTTGAAGGTAAGACAGAATAATCGTGAATGCCTTTAACTATCAACCCAATAATAAAAAAAGCAACTATAAAGATAATAGCAATTAATTGCGATTTATTAAACATCATGTTTCAATTATATTGTATTCACAGCTATTTGTCAAAATAAATTATTAAAAAATACTTATTTGCAATCAGTGAAATACCGAAAACCCATCTTGCAATTCTGAGAACTCTTTCCTTATCACAATTCTCCAAGATATAGGGCCCGATTTTTCCAAAGATAACGGATTCCAGACATCACTGTAACAATGGTAGTAATGAGCATAAGAACATAGGGTGTGTAACGAATAAAAAAGCCCGTGTCTTCAAAATACGTTTCTAAAAAGGTATCCAGAGAAATGGATTTGGGATAGAATAATTCAGGATGATTGGATGCATAATAAGATTTTAAAACGAAAAATATTAATATAACGATTATTGTAAGAAGTTGAAGGGTTGTTTTAGCCTTCCCAAGGGTCATGGTTTCCATTTCTTCTGTCTGACTTAGGGCTGTGATCCGTAGTGCTGTAATTAGAAACTCCCTGAAGATTACCAGTAAAACCATCCAATAGGGTATTAACCCAGCTTCTAATTGGAGAAAGGATATAAAGGCGCTGGCAACCAGAAACTTGTCAGCCAGGGGGTCCAAAAATTGGCCTAGTCTACTCGCCTGATTAAAAGCCCTTGCAATATACCCATCTACGTAATCGGTCAACGAAGCCAGGACAAAGATAATGAAAGCTATACTTTGGTTCTGTACAACAGGTATAATATACGGATGATGTTGAGGCGG
>CAJXGR010000438.1 GCA_913053665.1 uncultured Spirochaetia bacterium | reverse complement strand
CTATCTCTTGTTGAGATTATGGATGTGTCTTTTACTCCTAATAAGAGTTTAGGTGCACAACCTCAGTTCTATGTTGTCGGAGCCAATGGTGAATTGGGATCTTCAGCAAACATAACTTTCCCAACAAATAGAAAGATAATAGTTACTATCACCTCCTATGATATGGGTAGTGCTCCTACAGCATCCCAATATTCAAAGGTCAGCGGTACAGTGAATGATCAGATAACTCTTATCGACGGAGCTATAGCGTCTGGAGGTAATACAAGCCTGATATGGAAGACAGAAGTATCTTCAGTACCAGTTTCTAAGATAATCCATACATTTACTATTCCATCACTGCACATAAATATCCCAGTGATTGCAGGATACACAGAAACTGCAGTTATCCCACCAATAAGCAAAAACAAAGCCGGTTCTTACAACTGGCAATGTGAAGCAGCATGTGGCAGCGGCAAAAGTGGCTGGGAAGGCCCAATGGCAACTCCTGGCTGGATGATGGGCACTGTGAATGTAGTTTAAAATCCCCTTCTTTTTTTATTTTTTAAATTCATTAATATAGCTTTTAAGCTCATTCATTTTAGAGGCTAGGGAAACAGCAAGATTATCATATCTTTCAAAGTCTATGCTAGTTTTAAGATTATTAAAAGTTTCTCCTTTGAATTTACCATAATACAGCGGTAATTCAGGAACTATACCCCAGCTTTGACAGTTAAATCTAAAAGGTGTTCTTAGTTCAATTTACTTTATGAATCAAAAACAGCCATAAGAACAAATAACATTATGCCAAATGAGAATCTATCTTTTCCTATTGGTACCATCTTCACGGTAAAGAAATATTACAAAAAACTTTCATTTTCCGAGATTTTAGGTAAACACAAGAAGCGTGGGAGGAATATCAATTCCCTCATGGAGGCTTTGCTGAGTTACAAACTCACCGAGAACCAGAGCATCACAAAGGCTGCCACCTGGATAAATCGTGAGGAAGTCTTGGACACCTTCAATCTTGATTCTTTTGAGCAACGGACTCTTTATAGAGTCCTGAAACTAATCGGTGAGAATCGCGAAGAGATTATAGCTGATGTCCAGACTATGATATTCAACACATTTGACTTTAAGCATATCAACATCAATATGGATTGGACAAGTTTTATCCTGTATGATGACAAATGCCCATCAGGTAAGCATAGCTACAGCCATGACTATCAACCCGGCAAGGAGCAGATAACTGCTGGCATTAGCAAGATTTTCAGCCCTATCAATGTTCCAATAGGTATGACAGTTCATGAAGGCAATGTGGAACGACCAGATTCACTTCGATGATACCTTATCAAGTAAAAGACTTTTTGCGTGAGGATTCGATAGTTGTCTTCGACAGGGAACCGAACCGAAAAGAGAACCTTAAGCGTATAGAAAATTCTAAGTTGAAATTTCTTACCGCTAGGCAGATTAACAAAAGCGACAAGAGTACCTAACTCAAGAACTTTGACAAGTCAGGGGCTTAACCCGTTGATGAGAGATATGGTGTATATTGGCTAAAAAAGGAGTTCCCGAGCATGGTAAACTACCTGTTCTTTTCCGAGCATCTCTATTAGCAGCAAATCGAATCTAAATTAAGGAAGGTGGATCAGCTATTTGCCGAGGCTGAAAAGATACAACAAAGTATCGAGAATAAATAGGGATTGCCAAAACAATATAGGAAAAATAACCCTCTCATCGAATGTGAATATTCATATCAGACAAAGCTTGCATCGCTAAGCGATGGTAAGGCAAAAGCAGTACTCAAAGAGGCTTCAATCACAGGACGTGAAGGATTTTTCTGCCTGATGTCGAATAAGGATTTGACACTTCAAGAAGCCCTTGCAACATACCATCAGAAGGACTCAATTGAGAAGATAATCAACCCACTGAAAAACGAGATTGAAATCAAACATATCAAGTGCCGGTCAGAGCATAGTGTTTACGGTGCTATAATGGTTGGATTTATAGCCCATCTGTTCATGGCTTTGATATGTTTTGAACATCAGGTATTAAAGCGCATATCAACAAAATTCATCAAAATATCGCTGATGAATTTAACAGTTACGGTGGAGTACAAGAAATCAACGGGAAAAAGACACATTTTTTCTAATTTTAATCCAGTATCACCGGTGATATTGACACAAAATCAGGCAATCGCTGATGAATAGAGGGTTTAGAACATCAATTTAAGGCTTCTGTCAAATGTATTTTTTAGATAAATTAGCAGAAAGTCCACCTTCAAAAATTTGATTCATTTTCTGAAGAATTACATTTAAAGTACCATCTGCTGTCTGAATTTTAATCGTAGACAATGGATTGTGAGCCTGAAACATATTTCCTTCAGTTTGTGCTTTTAGAGCTGGATTAGCAGAGACATTATAACCAAATGTCTTACCATCTTTTTCTAAAATTTGTATACCCAGTTTGCGAGCTGCCACATATCTCTGCGGAGAAAGCACCTTTTTTAAATCAGAAAGTTTCACATGTTTGGCTGTTCTCCATAAATTTCGTAATTTTGGATCTTTTAAACTTTCAGCTTTATTGATTTGATTGGCAGGCTTGAACTTACCATCTGAATATCCTTCAATAATTTTTAATGAAAAAGCTTGTTGCACATATTTATAAAACCAATCAGTAGATTTCACATCAGGAAAAGAGATTTTTTTCAAAGTCACACTACTATTACCTAAATATTTTCTTGCTAATAACAAAATTTTTACAGCTTCCGCACGATTAATAGTTTGATTTGGTTTAAAAGTGCCATCACTATATCCCTTAACAATCCCTTTACTTTTCAAAAATTCAATTGCCGTGAAATGTGAGTTATCAGG
>CAJXGR010000437.1 GCA_913053665.1 uncultured Spirochaetia bacterium | reverse complement strand
GCCCCTACAGGCAATTGGATAAACTTGTCACTAAAGGTTTTATCACTACCGATATGCTAATATAGCAACTAAGCAGGATGACACTTCCATCAAATAATCAGGACTATAAGTGACGAATCCATTGGCTGACAAAGAATGCCCCCTCTGCTTGTCCCATGATATTGCGTTCTATCAAAAGATTCACGAAAGAGATTATTGGGCCTGCAACCAGTGCTGTCTCCGTTTTCTCTTATCCAAAGACCGATTGGACCGAGAGAGTGAAAAAGCTCGTTATGATACCCATCAAAACAGCCCCCAGGATCAGGGATACAGGGATTTTCTATCCGCTTTATCGGATCCCCTGATCCCAAAACTGAATCCTGGAGATCATGGCCTGGATTACGGTTCTGGCCCAGGACCTACCCTGTCAGTGATCTTTATAGAGAATGGCTTTGACATGAACATCTACGACCCCTATTTTGCCCCGAATCAGACAGCTTTTAAACAACAATATGACTTTATTACCTGTACAGAAACGGTAGAACATTTTTACTATCCCAATAATGAGTTCCATCATCTCGACAGCCTTCTAAAACCTGGAGGCTATCTTGGAATCATGACTCAGCTGTATGATTCAGTTGAATCCTTCTCTGACTGGTGGTATCTTCGTGATGAAACTCATGTATCCCTTTACAGTAGGGAAACCATGAATTGGATCGCTCAGACCTTCATGTGGGATGTCACGTTTTATGGAGATCGTGTGATTTTGTTTCAAAAGATGATGGACTAATCCGTTAAATCTAATGTTCAGGGCAATTTCTCTAATCCGTGGGAATGTAGTATATTATATAGTGAACGGCTTCGTGAGCATGTATTTTATGGTACCCGTCACGACTTGTCTTAAGGTTTTGGAGTTTGTCATGGCAAGACTTGAAAAAGATTATGACGACCCGTTTTTAGGGGATCAATTCTTTGAAGAGGATTTAAAGGCACTGGTGGACGGAGCGATCAAAGCTGTCCTGGACCAGATAACAGATCCTGACAGCAGTCGATTACGCCTTTTGGACATCAAAAGAGGGATTCGTATCTATATGGATCGTACAAACAAAGAGTCCAAGAGCTTATTAAAAGATCATTTAAAAGCTATTCAGGACGACAGGGACAAGGCGATATGGTTGTTTATCGCTATGGGACGATGTTTTTATGACGCCTGAATCCGTGGACTGTCCTGATTTTGCTATTTTATATAAAGAAAAGGGATTTTAAAGTTTATGATGACTCATCCCATGATGGAACCCCTAGAGTTTAAAAACCCGGCTATGAAAGGAATACTGGATAGCTTTGTGAATCGCTTTTCCCGAAAGGAGAAGATATTTATCCGCCATGAGGACATTGAATTACTCCCATTGGTCCTGCGAACCACCGATCCTGATGAGTTTCAGAGTCTCCAAAAGAACGATCAGAACTTCTTTTACCGCCTTTTATATTATTTAAAACTCCGACTGGAAGCCAGGACGGGTAAAACCCTTTTTCTCACCCTTCGAGAAGGCAACTACGTGATTTTGGATAGTTGGCACACGAACTATCAGGACTGGGAAATTGAAGGAAAACACCGCTCACCCGACTTTCTCTTCATGAGGGATCGATTCTTTGAGGCGAAGGAAAAAATCCCCGGCATCAAGTCTTTAGAGGATTTTCTGGTGGTCATAGAACATTTAAAGCTTCGTGAAATCAAAGAGCTTTTTGGAAAAGAAGACGCTCAAGTCTTAAAGGATATGATCAAAAAGATGAAAGACCTGTAAGCTATTGGTAACAAGATAATTCATGATGGAGATAACATGTCATTCAAAAGAATATCACTCATTATCCTTATACTAGTCTGCTCCAAGCCTCTCTGGCCCTGTAGTTGCGATTGGATTGGTCCATTCCTAAAGATGGTCAAAGGCTCGGAACTCGTTGTAAGAGCTAAAGTATTAAAGTACTTTACCATTAAAGTAAATCATGGAGATCACAAGGCGATGGATATTGAGATCATGGAAATATTTAAAGGACAAGAAGTAAAGAAAACCATTCGGGTATGGGGGGATGATGGTGCCTTGTGTAGGCCTTACGTAAACGAATTTACTATTGGAAAAACCTATATTTTAGCTCTATACAAAGGAAATGAAAATTATGAGGAAGATGACTATGCCATCAGTAATTGTGGTGAATTCTGGCTGGAAGTGAAAAAGCAAATCGTTATCGGTCACATCACCAATAAAAACCTAAAGATGAAGCGTCAAAGGATGAAGTTAGCATTCTTCAATGGTCTTCTGAGAGGCGTTTTGAATAGATAGCCAATTCGTAACAGATCCCATCAACGGATGAGACGCCAGGATATGGCCGCTGATTTCTTCGGATTCCGCTTGGAGACCGTAAAGACAATCTTACGGCTTCGCTCGGAGATGATAAATCTCTTTATATCCAGAATATAACCCTTTGAGGCCGTGACATTCCTTGCTAACGTGATCTTCAATCGCCTGCCAACTGTCATAGGCTCCTGACAACGATTACCAGCATAGACGACCCAATCAATCTCTCTCCCATGAACATCCCTTTCCATCCACACTTCAATACATTTATTGACCCGAACATACTTAACGCGACGGGGTTTCCCGTAACTGTCATAGATTCCAAAAGTCAATACAATGACTCCAACAAATACTAAAACCCATAAACCTTTTAACATTCTATACTCCTTAAACATCCATTGAAAAATAAATATACTAAAAAGTTTATGGTTTGCCCGAAAAAATGTCATCCTGAGCTTACCGAAGGGCTCACCATGACAATCATAATTATTTCAGTATACCTATAAGTTTGTTTCCTGAAATATAATCAAACTCTATTAAAT
>CAJXGR010000436.1 GCA_913053665.1 uncultured Spirochaetia bacterium | reverse complement strand
CGCGACATAAGACACACCGAGACCTCGCACACATGACAACGTTTTTATACTCAATTAGCATCGATGTTCGATTGAATTTCAAGGTCCGTAATATTATTAAGGTCCGTAACAATGTAGTTCGACGGGCGCACAGATGAACGCCTCTTCAAAAATAGACCGAAAAACCATCGCTTGGATTAAAGTTGAGGTAGAACAAACACTTAACGCCATTCAAGATTTTCCCGATAAATACTTACAAAACTCAGCGGACGTCGACCCAATATACGCCTGCTTAGAACCCCTGCACCGTGTCACCGGCGCACTCGAAATTGCCAACATTCGAGGCGCTGTCCTGTTGGCTAGAGAGATGGAGGCGTTGATTCAGGCATTATGTAATAAAAAAATTAAAAAACATTATTAATATCACCTTCATCTTTTGTTTCATTGTAAATATCTCCACCACGCTCATTTGTAGAATATAAATCCTTCAAACTTACTTCCGCACTATGAATAGGCTCTCGTGATTTAATTTCCTCATAAGAACGATTTCTATTATCTTTTTCAACTTCTTCCCCTCCCGCAACATCTTCAAGATTTTCCTTTTGTTGATTTTGTTCCTCTGGTTTTTGTTGTAAAATTACATCTTGAATAGAAAAATCACTAACATCTCTTTCTACTAACTCTACTTCCTTCTTTAAGGTTTCATTTTTTTCTAATTTACCTTTTCTTGAAACAGATTTTGCATTTTTGATTTTTTTCTCAAGTTCTTTAATTAAAGCTATCTTATCCTCAACAATCTTCTTGTTATACTTTTTAGTGATTTCCTGAATGTCCAGAACCTCATTTTCTTCCTCTTCAGCCACATATTTTCGCTCTAATATGTCATGAACTGGCTTAATGATTGTTTTAGGCTGTATATGATGTTTTTCATTATGTTCCAGCTGAAGTTTACGCCGGCGAAGAGTCTCATCGATCGTTTCTTTCATCGAGTCACTAATACGACTCGCATACATGATTACGTGACCATTAATATTACGTGCCGCCCGACCCGATGTTTGGATCAGTGACTTGGTGGAGCGAAGAAAACCCATTTTATCGGCGTCTAATATGGCTACCAGAGAGACTTCTGGGAGATCTAAACCCTCTCTTAGTAGATTGATCCCGATAAGACAGTCAAACTCACCGGCTCTTAAGGCCTTCAGGATCTCCACTCGCTCAATGGTTTCAATCTCGGAATGGAGATAACGCACGCGAATCTCTTGTTCAGCCAAATATTCCGATAGGTCTTCACTCATTTTCTTTGTGAGAGTCGTCACCAGAGTCCGCTCATTCTTTTCTGCCCTCAAGCGTATTTCTGAAAGAAGATCGTCTATCTGGCCATCCGTGGGACGCACTTCAATGGATGGATCCAATAAACCAGTGGGTCTTATAATTTGTTCTACAACTTGAGTAGAGCGAGTTGCTTCGTGCTCTCCTGGTGTAGCTGATACATAGAGGGCTTGAGGGATCAGATTCTCGAATTCCTCAAATCGAAGAGGTCTATTATCCAGAGCAGAAGGGAGACGAAATCCAAAGTTGACTAGTGTTTCCTTCCTGGATCGATCACCGGCATACATTCCCCGTATTTGACCCAGTGTCACGTGGGATTCATCCACAAAAAGGAGGAAATCATCGGGGAAATAGTCCAATAAAGTTGCAGGCCGTTCCCCAGCCTTTCTCCCACTCAGATGACGGGAGTAATTTTCTATCCCGTTGCAGTAACCCATCTCTTTCATCATTTCAATGTCGTACATAGTCCTTGAGTACAGACGATGAGCCTCAAACTCTTTTCCTTCATCTTTTAGAAGGGCGATCTGCTCAGCCAGTTCATCCTTGATATTGCCAATGGCCTTTTCTAGTTTATCTTTGGTGGTGACAAAATGCTTGGCGGGATAAATGACTATACGCTCCAACTTCTCGATCACATGGCCTGAGATAGCTTCCAAGCGGGTGATACGTTCGATTTCATCGCCAAACATCTCGATACGTATGCTATCTTTGGCATAGGCTGGATGAATATCAAAAACGTCCCCTCGTACTCGGAAGGTGGACCGGACAAACTGGGTGTCGTCACGACTGTATTGCATGACCACAAGTCGCTTCAAGACTTCTTTACGGTCAATCTCAAGGCCCACCTTAAGAAAGAGAATAAGGTCTTTGTAATCGTCGGGGGAGCCAAGACCATAAATAAAGGAAACGCTGGCCACAATGATCACATCCTCACGGTCCATGAGGGCGCTGGTAGCGGCTAAGCGTAATCGATCGATCTCGTCATTGATAGACGCGTCTTTTTCAATGTATGTGTCGCTGGCGGGAATATAGGCCTCAGGTTGATAGTAGTCATAATAGCTAACGAAGTACTCAACGGCGTTTTCAGGGAAAAACTCTTTAAACTCACGATAGAGTTGGGCACAGAGGGTTTTATTGTGAGAGATCACGAGGGTGGTCTTTTGAACCTTCTCGATAACGGCGGCCATTGTAAAGGTTTTCCCGGATCCTGTGACTCCAAGAAGGGTTTGATACTTCTCGTTATTCAAAATCCCTTGAGACAGCTTTTCAATGGCTTGGGGCTGGTCTCCGCTTGGCTCATAACTCGCTACAAGTTTAAACTTCATAATTTAAGTCTTTATCCTTATTTTGTTATTTAACCTCAATTCGGGATATAAAAATCTATTTGACAAAAGTTTAGCCTAAGAAATTGGCATCTGTCAAGCCAAGAAGCTTGACCTACAGGCAAATGGACTCTTTCTGAAAAAGCCTGTAGGTCGGACTTCCTAGTCCGACAGAGCATTGGCCATTTTAACTTATTCCGAACCCATATTATTTAACGTCTTTCGACTTGTGAATTGTCGTGGAG
>CAJXGR010000435.1 GCA_913053665.1 uncultured Spirochaetia bacterium | reverse complement strand
GTAAAGGAAGTGCTTATCCACGACTTCCCTGATAATCGCTTTGATACAGTGCCTTTTTTAAATATAGTTAAAGTAATAGAAAAAATAAAGAATAAAATCAAGCCTAACATCATTTTTACTCATTTCAAAAATGATTTAAATATTGATCATAAAATAACATATCAAGCTGTAATAACAGCCATTAGACCTATAGAAAATGAATCTGTTAAAGAAATTTACTCTTTTGAAGTTCTCTCTTCTACTGAATGGAACTTTCCTATAATGTTTTCACCCGATGTATTTTTTGATATATCGGACACTATAGATATTAAACTTAATGCTATGAATGAATATAAGTCAGAGCTTAAAGCTTCTCCTCATCCCAGATCATTGGATGGAATAAAAATAAACGCTAAATGCTGGGGAATGAAAATAGGCTTACATTATGCAGAAGCTTTTAAATGTGTGAGAGTAATCAATTAAATATGAAACATGAAATAACACTTAGGACTTTTAATAATTCAGACACCAAAGATTTATTTGAATGGAGAAATCATCCAATTGTCAGGGTAAATTTCTTTAATCATTGTCCTTTAATCTGGGAAGAACATAAAAGATGGTTTCAGGCAAAGATTCAAGATCCAAAAAGTTTTACTTACATCGCTTATAAAGGGAAGGATAAAATTGCCACTATCCGGTTTGATGAAAAGGATGAATCCATTAAAGTGAGTGTCATGGTTAATCCAGCTTTTATGGGCCAAGGATTAGGTACAGAGGTCATCAAGCTGGGTACTGAGGAATGGATCAAGGGAAAACAGTTGGATAAACCCATTATTGCAGAAATTAAAGGAGATAATATCCCTTCCAGAAGGGTATTTGAGAGGGCGGGTTTTAAAGAAAGTTTTACCACGTATGTTTGGAATCCAGGAGAAAAAGTTCATGGGTAAAGTTACTATAGATATTATACTAAGAAACCATATTGATCAGATGGCTCAAAGGGATAATCCTGAGCAAGTTGTCAGGAGTCTTGAACTATGAAATGTTATCGTGGATAGTGGCGCCAGCATGTTGTGCCTTTCAAAAGACATAATCGATCAGCTAGGATTGGTGAAACTGAGAACTAAAAATGTCAATACTGCTACAGAACAAATAAAATTGGATATTTATGGAACTGTTGAATTAGAAATCATGGAACGGGCCGCTGTTTTTGAAGTGATGGAATTAAAACATCCCAAAATTAAAGGACTGGTAGGGCAAATCCCTCGGGAAAGCTTTGATTTGTTGATTCATCCTGGGATTAACCGGTTGATTCCTAACCCTGAGCATGATAATAAATTAGTATTAGATTTACTTTGACAGATGATATTTTAGGGTATAAGTGAAGATGAGCCAAAGCATTCAAATTGAGAAATATTCCATAGGACAGAATCATCCACCCTTTATCATTGCCGAGATGTCCGGGAATCATAATCAATCATTGGAGCAGGCCCTAAAGATAGTAGAAGCTGCTGCTGAAACAGGAGCTCATGCCTTAAAGCTTCAGACCTATACGGCTGACACCATGACAATCGATGGAAGCCATGAGTCTTTTTATATCAATGATCCCAATAGCTTGTGGAAGGGACAATCACTATACAACCTTTATCAAAAAGCCTATACACCTTGGGAATGGCATGAAGCGATTTTTAAACGCTGTTATGCACTGGGAATCATACCTTTCAGTACTCCTTTTGACGACTCAGCCGTTGACTTTTTAGAAAACTTAAATGTATCGGCTTATAAAATAGCTTCCTTTGAAAACAATCACTTGCCGTTGATTAGAAAAGTGGCTCAGACTGGCAAACCAATGATTATATCTACCGGGATGGCAAGTCTATCCGAATTGGAAGAGGCTGTGGATACGGCTAGAAGTGAGGGATGTCAGGATATTATATTATTAAAATGCACCAGCACCTATCCAGCCAGTCCAGAGAACAGTCATTTATTAACTATCCCTCATTTGAGAGAACTTTTTGATGTGGAAGTGGGTCTCTCAGACCATACTATGGGGATTGGTGTGAGTGTGGCCAGTGTGGCCCTTGGATCTACTGTCATCGAGAAGCATTTCACCTTGTCGCGTGCTGAGGGAGGTGTTGACTCAGCCTTCTCTATGGAACCCCATGAGATGAAACAACTTGTTCAAGAGAGTCTTAAAGCATGGCAGGCAATGGGCAAAGTTCATTATGGCTCCAGTCCTGCAGAAGAGAAGTCCAGGGTTTTTCGCCGTTCCATATATGCAGTAGAAGATATAAAAAAGGAAGAGACATTGACCTATAAAAATATACGTATCATACGTCCTGGAAAGGGATTGGCCCCAAAATACTATGATACCCTTTTAGGTAAAAAAACGTCCATCGACTTAAAAAGAGGCACTCCAATAAGCTGGAATTGTATTGGTTAGTCTGATGAACTTATGAGATATGATTTAACGTGAGTTCGACGAGTTCATAAAGTGTACAGAAAACGATTTACGGGGAAGAAGATTTTGCTTTAGAGAGATCACTAGCTTAATAGCTTCTCCTTAGTTTGGCCTGTCTTTCGCCTGACATTCGCCTGTCTCGAACCTATGTGTCGGGGTCGTCATAGAATGTCAAAGAAAGGGGAAATGAGTTTACTTTCCCCTTGACTTTTAAGCCAGTTGCTGTCCTTAAGGTTTTTGTCATGGTGGGTTTTAAATCCATTTAATAATAAACTCCTGGTATGATGACTCACTGTTTCCATGGCAATTCACAAATCGAACTCACGTTGATTTATTAAATTAATGTGAGTTCGGAATAAGTTAAAATGGCTAACTCTCTGTCGGATTGGGAAGTCGGACTAGGAAGTCCGACCTACAGGCTTTTTCAGAAAGAGTCCATTTGCCTGCAGATTGAG
>CAJXGR010000434.1 GCA_913053665.1 uncultured Spirochaetia bacterium | reverse complement strand
AGATTCAGGCACAGAACAAAGATAAAAGACAAAATAGAGTGTTTAACGATATATTAATGGGATAAATAGTTTAAAATAGTTGGATAAAAGAAGTTGTGGTAATTTGAAGAAACCATGAAAATAAAGGAAATACAATTCAATTCCGTTAATGAGTTTTTAATTTATATATCAGGACATCATGATAATAAAATCCGATTATTTCGTGGTCAAATGGAAGACTGGTCCCTTGACAGTAAACTGCTCAGACTAGTTAGAGAAAAGAAACAAATAAATCTTTTTTTTAAGAACGAAAAGCAGATTTTTAAGCAGTTTAAAAAGAATTATAAAATCTTTCACGAGACTGAATTAAATGATTGGGATTTATTGTCTTTAGGTCAACATTATGGGTTACCAACAAGACTTATTGATTGGACTGCAAATCCGCTAATTGCATTATGGTTTGCATTTGAGAAAGAGAAAGAAAATCAAAAAGACAGGGTCGTATTCGGATTAGTTGTTGAGAAAGACACTTTATATAATACCCTAAGAAAACTGGACCAAGAGTTTAATTGAATATTTTTAGTAAAATTAAATTCTTAAAAAATGAAAAGAACACGAAGAAAATTCGGAGCAGAATTCAAGTCAAAAGTTGCCATTGAGGCCTTAAAGGAACGCTCAACACTGGCAGAACTGGCTAAAAAGTATGAGCTGCACCCCAACCAGATTTCAATCTGGAAACAGGAATTCATTGAAAAATCGGCAATGATTTTTGAGACAAAGAATTCCCCCAAAGATAAATCCAGGGAGCAAGACCCTGAAAAACTCTATAGCAAGATTGGCCGTCTTGAGATGGAAAACGACTTTCTAAAAAAAAACTTAAAGAGGTTGGGTCTATGATTGATATAAAAGTTTTGATAACCGAAAAGTCGAAGTTGAGCGTGCGCAAGCAATGTGATTTGCTGGGACTACCACGTTCATCTTTTTATTACACCCCAAAAGGTGAATCACAAGAAAACCTTGAGATAATGTCCAGGATGGACAAACACATTCTGGAAGAGCCTACGGCAGGTGTTTTGACGATGCAGTCAATGCTCAAGGACCTCGGCCTACTTGCCTCTTACGAACGAGTAAGGCGCTTGATGCGCAAGGCCAACATTCGCCCTATCTATCCCCGGAGGCATCTGACTGTACTGGGGGAAAAGAAATATATCCATCCTTATTTGTTGAAAGACCTGGAGATAAGCAGGCCAAACCAAGTCTGGGAAATTGATATCACTTATATCCCAATGCGGCATGGGTTTATGTACCTTACAGCCATAATTGATGTTTACAGCCGGTACATTGTTGGTTGGGGGCTGAGCAACTCGCTTGATGCCGAATCGTCCCTTCAAGTTGTCAGAGAGGCTGTCGCGACTCACGGGGAACCGGAAATCCTGAACAGTGACCAAGGCTCCCAGTTTACTTGTAAAGAATATATCAACTACTTAAAAAGCCGGAATATTAAAATCAGCATGGATGGCAAAGGCAGAGCTTTGGACAACATATATATCGAACGGTTTTGGCGGACGATAAAATATCAACATATATTTTTGAACCCTGCCGATAATGGTTTAGATTTGTATACTGGAATTAAAAAGTGGATAAACAGATATCACAATAGGGATCATCAAGGCATAGAAAGGAAAAAACCAAAAAACATCTTTAAAAATGCTGCTTGATTTCAACTTAAAAAACCAAACTTTTGGTACAGTCATTCGAGGGTATTATATCCATCTGTTGCTCGGATCGAGTTCCAATTGGTAAAGTGAATTGAATTGCCCGAATTCGAGCTGGTATTCAGAAGTGTAATTTATCATATCCAAGGTTATTGCCCGAATATATGGATAACCTTGCATTTTATTTATGGAAAAATCTATCCAATCAATTAGTTATCAATATATTGCATTAATCTGAGGAAGCCCTACTTACGCCCACATTTACCCAGCCTGTGTTGTTCTGTATGTCATAAACTCCATAAGGACTTGCTTTCCCCTTTGCTTTGTTTATAAAATCATAAACATTAACATCTATTGCAGAATTTGATCCGGCCCATTCCTGTCCACTATTCTTGTACTCCCCTATGAGTTCTTTTTTCTTGCAATCAACTGAGATCACCGGGTCATTTGAAGATATGAAATCTTTGGTCTTTTCGTTTATAAACTCGAACTGCGAGTCCCTGTCCGGATGGTTTCCCCCTTCTTTTGTTTTTTTGTTTGCCTGAAGACTGTAATTTAATTTTATGAGACATTTTCTTGTGACTTCATGACAAACAGTAAAACCCTCATCGTTTAATGACCTTGTGATTTTCCGTATACTTTTACTTGTCCATATCAATGGATTCGTTGGGTCGCCCATTGTATGAGGGGAAACTATTTTTTCTATAGTGGCCAATAGTTCAGGGTAATGTTCAGTCTGACTCTTTCTGCCCCCCCCTGCTTTCCGAACACGATCATGGTTGAATGTACCCGTAGAGATCATATCTTTTTTGGATATGGTTCGTCTTGAAACAGACGATAATTCTGCAATTTCAGTTACGCCACCCCAACCAATACTTTTTGCTTCTGCTGACAGATAAATCCTTTTTTGCCGCTCATCTAATATTGGAAGAATTGTTGATATTCTAACTTTTAATATTTCATCACTTGATTGCATGTCTTTTTTTGTAACAAAAGTAATGAAAATACCATTATAAATGCGAATGTTATTTATTGACAGTTACTAAAGAATGGGATGGTCATCCCAATAAAAAACGACAGAAAGATGTAGATGCCCGTTGGACAAAAAAGAACAATGAAAATCATTTTGGGTATAAGAATCACGTGAAGGTCGATAATAAGTACAAATTTATAGAAACATCCAGCGCCACCCCTGCCT
>CAJXGR010000433.1 GCA_913053665.1 uncultured Spirochaetia bacterium | reverse complement strand
TAGAATCGCTAGCGTCTATCTGATGATTGAAGAAATCCTTGACATTCCAACGATCCGCAAAGCTTTATATCTATTGGATCATGAAATCCCTGCTGAAGCCCAATATGGTAAATTACGATGGATAGAAAAGGGTATACGCTTTATGGTGGCCTGGAATCTCACGTTCAAACAATATCTAAGCCCTGTAGAAAAAGAAATCCAGCATATTAAAACTCTTGTTTGGGACTTCCAGGAACAATTACAAGAAACGCTGAGTGATGAGCAAAAGGCAAAATATCGTGACAGGATCGTTAGCGATTTACCTTCTAGTCTTCCTGAGCCTCTCATCAAGAAGATTATCGCTGTGGAAACCCTTGAGAATGTATTTCTATATCTTCCTCTATCGCAGCAATTTGCACGCCCATTGATTGAATGTCATAAACTGGTGGAAGAGGTCAATTGTCTTCTAAAAATGGGGGAGGTGATGAGTCAATTGAGTCAGATAAAAAGTCTGAATATATGGGATCAGGTGACGGGTAATTATTTAAGAAACGAGTTTCAATTGATTCGTTTTTCTATATGTAAAAAGATCCTGGAAGATTATGAAGGGAAAGTGAGTCCCTTTTTCAAGGATCATAAGGACAATTATGAATACTATCACCATTGGGTGAACCGATTAAAAGAAGAAGAAACCAGTAGTTTCCAGCCATTCACTGTGATATTAAAGTTTCTTTGGAATTTAGTCCACTGATCAGGTGAACGTTAAAAGAACCTGTTTATCCAGCCTTTACAGGCACTTTGAATAAGTGATCGCATTGATTTTCAAGAGATTGCTTATGGGTAACGCGTTTTTTAAAAAGATCAAAGAGTGCTTGAGAAGTCTTCTCATCTATTTTTGATTCCTTCAGTTCTTCCTGAAACATTTCCAGGAATAGATAAACGCCAAAAATATGGTGTTCGCTGTCTCTTAATAAAATATCTGATATGTCTGATATATAATCTTCAGGGTTTTTTGCTTGTTGAAATTCCTTTCTCAGTAGGTCAATGGTCTCAAGATTCACTTTTTTGTTTTTGGCTAAAATACTATAGATCCTATTCCACAAAACTTCATGACTTAAGGGTTTAATGAGATAATCTTCAATCCCATAACTTAAGGCTTGCTGGACTTTATCAAACTCATTCACAACGGTCATCATTATAATCGGAACCTTGGAAAGTTCGGGGGATTCTTTCATTTTCTTGATCAAGTCAAGACCGTCCAGATCAGGCATCATCCAGTCCAACAAAAGTAATTCGATGGTCTCCTGGCTCACTATTTCGAGAGCATCAATTCCGTTGACAGCCTCTAACACGCTGTTCTGTGAGATTCCATTAGCAGTTATAACCTTTTTCACGATAGCCCGGGTAAGTTTAGAGTCATCAGCAATTAAAATCTTCATTGCTTCTCCCTGGTTTTTCTTAGAGATACTTATGCTATAAAATACCCATACTATCATTAAACACATCTAGCATGATTTATTATTATTAATATTGTAATTTAACGTGAGTTCGACTTGTAAAATGCCACGGAGACACTGAGTCACAGAGAAAATAAGGGGAAATAGTTTATTAATTCCCCACGAAACATATAAGATTTGCAAGAAAATATAAGATATTATTATCTTTTATAGTCATTAGAAACTGATTTGTTCAATCTCTGTGTCTTCGTGTCTCTGTGGCAAAAGAAATAATCATTCCGAACTGACGTTAACTACCTTCTTTTCTTTCCTTTCTGAGCCGTCCGTACAGTTTTATCTCTCGGCTCCTGATACGGTGCAGCACGGATTTCTCCGCCTTCCAGAATGAAAGTGACGTGAGTATAATCATTTTTGATCTTTAAGGTAGTATTTTTTATGGTGACCTCAGATCCGGGATAAATCTTATCATCGCCGGAAACCTTGCCCTGAGACGTTAAACTGCCTAGGTAGGAGCGTAATTCATCGGTGTCGAGTGTGATTTCTTTAAGCTGAGCCTCAAATTCCCGTTTAGCACGGAGCATTCTCTCGAGCATGACTTCCCGCTCTGGGGAGAGATTGCCTAGAGACCGTTTTTGATTTTGCATGGTCATAAGGTTGGCAGACAGTTTGGACAAGTTCTCTTCAATGGATTCCCGCTCATCCTCAAACTTGACTAACTTCTCTTTGGCAACAGGGTCAATACCTGCCTCAATCCTGGTTTCAGTATAAGTCGTAGAGCCTATGGTTTTAGCATTTACTTCTTCCACTGTTCTGATATGTCCTCCAGTAATTGTCCCTCGCTTACCCAGTGAGTAGACCTGCTTGGCGTCCACAAAACTATGGAGTATCCCTTCACCAGCCACCACCTTACCCCCCGCCTTCACTTTGGAGTTTTCAATAAACTTGGCAAAAATGTTGCCCCCTGCTTTCACAAAGCCTTCTTCTTTTCCTAAAATCCCACGCTGAACAACGATATCACCGTCCGCTTCAACCTCTGATTTGTTGATAGTCCCTCCAATATAGATATTCCCAGCCGCCTTTACGCTGAAACCATCTTCCACATTCTCGGAGACGATAACATCACCCAGAAAGACAACGCTACCCGTTTTAAGACCAACATTGCCCTTGACTTCAAAGATAGGCTCCACTTCTATGACACCATCTTTAAATACTGCCCGGCCAGCCGCTTGAGCGATAACCTCCATGCCATTCTCAGAAAGATCAGAGTTTTTCCCAGCCTCAAAAGGCACATCCTCGCCATCATTAGCTTCAACCACGTTCCCAACAATGTTTTTACCATCCTGCCCTTGAGTGAAGAAGGTTTTGACAGCCAGGATCTGACCTGCCACAACGTTTTGTATACGTCCTAAATCACTAAAGTAATCCACTTTACCAAAATCATCTTCTTCGAGATGGACT
>CAJXGR010000432.1 GCA_913053665.1 uncultured Spirochaetia bacterium | reverse complement strand
CACCCACTTGCAACCCTGTCTTGATAAACTTGCGTCTGTTCATAACATCTCCTGAATGATTGTAATGAATCTATCTATCAGTTTATCCAAAAGCTTTTATGGTTGATGTTTTGCAATCATCTCCCGGATAGCTGGAACCAGATCATTAGGTACTTCCATAACAGTCTGAGTCTGATCCTCAAAAGAACTTTCATCTTCAGCAATGGCTTCTTCTTCTGATTGCTGTTCATAGTGTTCTAAAACCTTTTGGACTCTTTTTTCATCCCATCCAGTGGGGAAATTACTTTGTTTCATTTCTTTTTCCTTTTTTTATAAGCCTTTAAAGGCTTACCCTTCAACTCATAGGCAGTGATTATAAAAACACTATTGGGTTCAGGATCAGGCACATAAATGACTCGTAAATATCGACCCTCTTGTGTTCTGCCTAACGCAATGCGTGAGTCAGTCTTTCCTGGTCTATCCTCTCCTGGCCTTTTCAGAACGTCTTCTACTTCCTGTTCACTCACATTATGCTGATAAATATGAGGCAATCCATTCTCTGGATCAAGATAATATCGAATATTCACTTATGGAATCCTCAAGTTATTCTCCTACTAAAAATATAAATCAATATTTCGAATCGTCATGTTTTAATTTTCCTGTTTATCAAGCATGGTTTCAAGGATCTGGCATTGATCCATCAGTTCTTTTTCTATATCTGACCCGACAGAGGCTTTATCGGGGACTTTTTTAGCGTAATCCAGAAACTGTCTTACCTGATCCTTTTGATTGTCGTGACCGATGGAAAAGGTTCTGGCACGTACCACCTCTTCAACTGCTTCACACTGCTCTCTGAGATCAATCTCGATCTCTGAGGGGAGAGAAGTCCTTTTGGACAAGTTTCTCATGTAGTCAATGAAGTGGAGAACATCGTCATAATGATCCATAAACTCTCTGTTACCATTATAAACATGATGATTGGCATAAGCATGATCTTGAACCTGGTCTTGTTGGTAGCCATAATTGTTAATATAAAGACTTCCTTTGAGATCTCCCTTGAACGTTACAGGTGAAGGGCTTAGTTTCTGTTTGAACTCATGGGTGAGAGACTCATAATGGTCAACACCATCCCCACTGATTTTGTAAGCCTCAATCCCGGTCTTCTCATCCACCGTTTCTTTGATCCATCCCTTATCCAACAGGTATTCCAGTCCGGCATCCTGCTCAATGTCGGGGATTTCTTCTTTCAGCCGTCCAAATATCTCCTCAACCGATAAAAAACCCTTTGGGTTTTGCTGATGGAAGTATTCATAAAGAATCTTCAGGATTTGTTCAGCACATTGTTGTATGGTCATAATGCCTCCTAAAATGGTTTTAATGAATCTCCATCTTTCTAGGGTCTATCGAATAAGTCGACAGCTTCTTATGAGTCTTTATCCTATAAATTAAACACATCCTTTGATTAGTCAAGTTTTTTTCCACATTCCCTTGTCTTTGAGAAGGTTTCACCTTATTTTTTAAGCATCAAATCTTGGAAGTGACAAACCCTTTAGGACAAGCAAAATGGCACAAATCAAGCTGGAGGACTTACCCCATTACGTTTACGAAGACTATGAACGCTGGGAAGGCCGATGGGAATTAGTTCACGGCATTCCCTACGCCATGAGTCCTTCACCCATCTATAATCACCAGAGAATCAGTGGTCAGATCATGCTTCACTTAGACACTGTATTAAAGGAGTGTAAGGAATGTCAGGCTGTATCAGCAGTTGACTGGATCATTGCTGAAGACACTGTGGTCTGCCCTGATGTCATGGTGATTTGTGATAAAGTAGAAGGCAAATACCCCACGAAGCCACCCGTTATGATCCTTGAAATCCTGTCACCATCAACCACTAAGAAGGACAGAAATCTAAAGTACCAACTCTATGAGTCACAGGGAGTCAAGTACTATATCCTGGTAGATTTGCTTAACACGCAGGCAGATGTCTATGAATTAAAGGATCACTACGTAAAGGTCACTCAGACTAGTCAAAACAGCATTCACTTTGACTTGAACAAGTGCCAAATAGACTTTGACTTCTCCCAAATCTGGAAAATCTGACCTAACCTACTGAAAACGTACAGCAATAGCTCGTGGGGTTATACTGCTTAATGTACCATCATCCACACGACTTGTGGCTCCAGTATCTAGATTCACACGGTATAAACCACCACTATTATCCCCTACAAGTACTGAAGAGCTATTCTCTAAAGCAATTCCTCGACCCGCCCCACCAGTAAGAGATCCAATGCTTGTCAGCGTTGTATTAGTGGATAGATCAAACCGTTCAATCTGTGATGCACCACTCTGCCCGATAAGAGCTATATCCCTAGTGGTATCCAGAGCAATGTGTCTGCCCTGACCTCCCGTTACAGGACCCAACGAACTGAAGCTCAAGTCTGTTAAATTAACACGATATATACTATTATTTTGATCTAAAACCAAAGCAAAGCTTTTACTCTCCAGGGCAATCCCTCGTAAATCACTGTCAATAGTCTGTGTTTGAGTGACTGTCAGAGTGTTTAAGTTCATTCTACGAAGGGCTCCATCACTGGATCCAATTAAAAGAGAATTACGATTCTCAAGAGCAATGCCACCACTAAAAATTATACCAGGTAAATAGCCTGAAGTTAAGAGTTGAACAGTATTTGTATTGAGGTTAAGTTTATACAAATCCCCGCCAGGCTGGTTAGTGGTCAAAAGGGCTGTATCCTGATCCAATAAAGCCATACTCGCGTGGATGTTAGGAAAAATACTCCCATCACTGATTTGTGAAGTGGCTCCAGTACTCAGATTTACTCTAAATATTTGCTTGGCACCAACACCTGTTCCTGTGACTATCGCTTCAGTGGCTGGCTGAGCGAAGCTGTCAAATAATGATCCCTGA
>CAJXGR010000431.1 GCA_913053665.1 uncultured Spirochaetia bacterium | reverse complement strand
GGTGGAAGCAATGCGATGGGTCTATTCTATCCTTTTATTGATGATCATAACGTACAGCTTATTGGCGTGGAACCAGGTGGAGAGTCCCTTGAAACAGGAAAACATGCCGCAACCCTATCTAAAGGACGTGTTGGAGTTCTTCACGGGAGTAAAAGCTATTTGCTCTACGATGATAATGGTCAGATAAGCGATGTTCACTCTTTTGCGGCAGGGCTGGACTATCCAGGGGTTGGGCCGGAACATAGCTATTTAAAGGAAATTGGAAGGGCTAAATATGATAGTGTAAACAATGAAGAAGCTCTAAACGCCTTTATGGAACTATCAAAACTGGAAGGCATTATTCCTGCTCTAGAGTCTTCTCACGCCCTGGCCTACCTTGATAAATTATCATTAAACCCTGATGAAATCGTCATAATAAATCTATCTGGACGCGGCGACAAGGATGTGGTGGAAGCTAAAAGACTTATTGAGGCAATGAAAGGCTAAACTATGGGAATAACAATCCAGGAAGCAATTGAGAAGGCCAAATCCAGGAAAAAGGGAGCGTTTATTCCCTACTTTATCATGGGTTACCCAAACATTGAAATGAGTTATCAGCTGATAAAAGAATCGGCTCCATACGCCGATATAATCGAACTGGGCATTCCTTTTTCAGACCCTGTCGCAGATGGCCCCACCATACAAAAAGGTGTGACCGCTGCTCTAAAGCAAGATTTATCAATGGATCGGATATTCCAAATGGCAGAAAGGCTCACCTCAGAGATCCCAAAACCCTTTGTAATGATGATTTACTTTAACCAGATACTAGCCTATGGAATGACGGAATTTGCCGATAGATTAAAGCAAGCCGGTATTCAAGGAATTATAGTCCCCGACCTACTCCCTGATTCTGAACCATCTTTCAACGAATTACTAAAAAGTTATGCCATCGATCTCGTCTTTTTAATCACCCCGGCCACTGTTTCAAGCAGAGTTCCTCAAATTATAAACGCCTGTCACGGTTTTCTTTACTTTGTTTCAGTGATTGGAATTACGGGGCAAAGAACTGAGGTCAATAAAGAGATCCAGGCTATGATAGAAAACCTGAAGGCCCAGACAGACCTTCCAATATGCGTTGGATTTGGCATATCCCAAAAAGAACATGTTCATTCTGTTGTTCAATATGCAGATGGAGCCATCGTAGGTAGTGCCATTGTCCAAAGGATCACGGATCACATTGATTCTCCTGATTTATCAGAACAGGTGACTCGAATGATCCAGGATCTTAGTTCAGTACTTTCAAACGGAGATGATAAATAATGAGTTCAAAGGATCCCTTATTTGAGCAATTTGGTAAAGTGATTCCCAAAGGCCAAGTGATTTTTAATGAGAATGATGATGGGGAAAAGATGTTTCTAATTCGCAAAGGGAAGGTGAGAATCTCTAAAACCTTTCTGAGTGGTGATGAAGAATTGGCGGGGGGGAAGAAATTAGAGAGAGAGTTAGTGATCCTTGAACATGGTGATTTTTTTGGTGAAATGAGCCTCTTGAACAAAGAACCAAGAGCTGCAACGGCTGAAGCACTGGAAGAATCAGAGGTACTGGAAATAGATCGCTCTATCTTTGAGAACATGGTAAAAACCAATGGTAATTTTGCCCTCAAAATCATATCCAAGTTGTGTGAAAGAGTAAATAACACGGATAAGATCATTGCGGAAATCCTGATCCATCAAAAGCAAAGACAGATTATTGCAAAACTTATTGATTTAGAGTCAGAATATAAGAATCAAATACCGGTTGATAGTCTCAATTCTGTGATCACCCTGGAAAATAAGCTGACTAAAGAAGATATACAAAATATACTTTATAAGTTGGATAAATATAGTATAATAGAGTTAAATGATCCGATCATAAACATTGTTGATATTGAGAATCTAAGTCGTGTGAAGGCCTTTTTAGAAGCTTAACGATCCTATAAAACTGGAGAAACTTATGTCCTTTTTTCATTCAAACATTTATAAAAAAACTGTCTTGCCTTTAATCATTGCATTTGCGGCCTTTATTTTTACAGTCATCATTAGCGAATTAGAGTTTGTTAGAAACTTTGAATACCAGATCACTGACACTGCTAAATTCAGGGGCAAAAACTATATAGAGAAGGCTAATAATGAGGTTGTAGATAGTGAAATCATGATTTTGGGAGTGAATGAAAAGTCAGGGACTGATTATTTAAATGATTTATTTGGCCCATATCCCTGGCCTAGAGATGTATATGCTGAGTACTTATCTTATTATAATCTAGATTTACCTCTCCGATTCAAACCTGAGCGTATTGCCAGTATTTTGGATAGATTGGGTTCTGATGACAAGCAAAACAAAATTAAAGCTTTTATTGAAACGAACTATGTGCAGAGAGATCAAATATTTGAGAAAGTAATCAATAAAAACAAATTGGATAGTCAAAGCAAAAGCCTTATAGAAAAAGTATATAATAATATTATGTCAAACCTTAAAAAAGATTATAGGGAAATGATCTTAAAAAAGGAACTTAGAGAGGATGCAGCAAAAAGAGCAGTCAAAGCACAGGAATGGTTTCGCTTGGTTTATGACATGGATCTCAATGAGATCAAAGCTTTAACCTGGAATTCCATCACCCCCCAAATGATATTTATTGATATTTTTCTTGATTATCCCAGGGATTCCATAACGGATCAATATTTATTTGATGAGCTAGAACGTCAAAAAGAGCAAGATAGAAGTCATTTATTCATTGACTTTTTGACACGGAGTAATAGTGAAGGTCGCATAAAATTGGAAGGCACTAACCTTAAAGAAAGAATTCGCTTGCTAGAGTCCTTGGAAATTAAAAGAATATATGATGATAAAAAGAACTATATAGAAGATAATTTAGAAGTATTTTTGAAATCGCTCACATTATC
>CAJXGR010000430.1 GCA_913053665.1 uncultured Spirochaetia bacterium | reverse complement strand
TTGAAAAAAACACTCGTAGGAGTCTTTTGCGATAGCTATTTGGGCGTTGATGGCATTAGGATGATGTATCAATGGCATAAATCCATGGGTAGCACCACAGGTAATGATTTCAAGCTTCCCCATATCCTGAAACTTCTTGAATGCAGAGATTAGATTTTTATGATATTGATCCACAAAGACAGAGCGACAATGAAGGAATCTTTGGAGATACATTTGAGCCGTTTCATTCAATTCGGGACTATTGCTTGTCCTCTCAATCTCTTTATGAGCCAGTTCGATCAACTGATTAATATGCTTTTCGTATCTATCCTGGAGCAGGGGATCGGCAAACATGCTTGTGAGAGTCGGGGTGAGGGACATCGTGATTCTAAAATCCACCTTATCTTTGATGAGTCCTTCAAAGACTGATATCAACGGGATATAAGTTTCTGTAATGGCTTCATAAAACCAGTCCTCTTCAAGAAAATCCTCATATTCAGGATGTCGAACATAGGGTAGATGGGCGTGAAGAACCATCATCAAATGAGAGGAAAACAAGGTCACAGTGATCAGCAAGTCAATGCATAAAACTTGTTCCATAGGATAGGGGGGTGAATAGCTGTACCTTACAACTTATTGGAAAAGTTCAAATACTGAAGGTTGTTAGAGACAATTAAAGGGAGGTTTGAATTATAGCAAAATAGAGTGAATACTAATAACCTCTTCCAGAAACGAAAGGATTTTTGATCATCACAGCATCTTTTGGAGCTTCCCTTCTGAACTCTTTTGAGTCAATCTCTATTTTCCGTTTTACATTTTTTCTAATGAGTGAAAAAGCTTTTCCGCTAAATGTTGTGGCATGACTTTTTACAATAAAACCATCTTTATCCACGTAGAAAAGGATTTTTTGAAACCCATTGCGCTTATCTTTAGCATTCAGTTCAAGGATATAAGTCTTCATTGACAAGTCG
Organism: uncultured Spirochaetia bacterium; assembly: GCA_913053665.1. Lineage (GTDB taxonomy): Bacteria > Spirochaetota > UBA6919 > UBA6919 > UBA6919 > CAJXGR01. The sequence continues at coordinate 1,999 of CAJXGR010000430.1, read as the reverse complement.
GAGCTTTTAGTAAGATCTGAGTTATTGTTATGGAATTTAGGGGTGTAAAACTGAAGGAGCCTTCTGATCCCAAGCATTTGAGTGGAAATCCCGATAGGTGTAAGGTTTTTAAGGTCTTGATCAATGACAATATTCTTTCTGGGTAGATAGACCCAGAGGGTTTTACCATCTGAGATAATACGTTTTTTATATTTTTCTTTACGTCCACGACTTGCAAAGACCATCTTAAAGAAATGAGGTTCTTTAAACATAAAATAACCTCTTTGAACTCCCTTACCTTTTTCATAAAGCTCGAAATCGCCCTTTAAGGTTTTGTTATTCTCAAAAAACGTGTTGATTAATTTAATCACATCAGTTGTTGTCTTTTGAGAGAAAAGGTTTTGTGACCCTGCCAGTAAGAAAAGCAAAAGGATAAAAGATTGTATTGTTTTCATGGAAATGAACCTATTATTTATTAGTAAAGTAATCATAATATCAATATAGGTAAAGAGTTTTTTAAAAAAAAGTAAAGATAAAAGACGTTGGTACCAGGGCTATTTCATTCTCTAGATAATTGTTTATCCCGAACAGACAGACGCTGTTCTACCTATCCAACAACCTGAAACACATAAAGAGCCTGCTTCTCAATAAATATTATTATAACGTGAGTTCGGAAGCTTATTAATTACTTAGTCACAAATTGACACGAATATTTTATATTTAGCAATATAAACTTGTTTATTTTATAAACTTTTATATTCTTTAGTCCATTTTTTTTGTTATTCTTGACTTTAATTATCTTTCATTCAATAAAATATATTCATGTCATTCGTGGCTAAATCTTGTCGAACTCACGTTAATATATTATATATAGAATATGTTTTTCTATTTATCTAAAATCCTTAAAGGAGCTAAACGTATTCATGAAAATAAAGCAAGTTTATGCAAATATAGGTAAGTTAATCACTTCTTCTTTGGAACTCCATACGATATTAGAAGGGATCATGAAAGAAGTGGCTATTGCGTTTAGTCCGCAAAATTGGAGTTTGCTTCGCTTGGACCCTGTTTCTAAAGAGCTTTTTTTTGTGATCGTCGAAGGGGAAAATGCAGATAAAATAAGAAACGTTCGGATAAAAGAAGGGGAAGGTATTGCGGGTACTGTTGTACAAACAGAAAGATCAATCTTTGTTCCCGATGCCGCTAATGATTCTCGCTTTTCTGATAGAATTGACAAGCTGACCGGCTTCCAGACTGTATCTGTGCTTGCTGTCCCTATCATTTGTTATGGTGTCATGTACGGAGTCATTGAGTTGATCAATCGTTTTGAAGATAAACAGTTCACTGAAGATGATCATTTAATGCTGAAAACCATTGCTGATTTTTCAGCGATTGCTTTTGCTAACTCATCTTTTTTTCAGAGGATAGTCAACATTTCCTTTACGGATCCTCTCACAGGGGTTTATAATAGAACAAAGTTAAATCGGATTTTGGATAAAGCCAAAGAGAAATCGCAAAGACGAAGAAAAGGAGATAAGGCCTACTACAACATTTCTGCTTTTGTAATAGATTTGGATCACTTTAAAGAGATTAATGACAATTTTGGCCATCAGGAAGGGGATAGAATACTAAGGAATATAGCAAGAATGCTTCATTCCATCGTTAGAGAAGAAGATATGATTTTCAGGATTGGTGGGGACGAATTCCTGATTCTTCTTCCAGAGAATGATCCTTCACTGGTTCATGAATTTGAGAATCGCTTGAAACATTCCTCTCAAGACTTTACCGATTTGATGCTTAAAGACAGCATTAATATCAGCTTGTCTTATGGGTTGGCCAGTGGTCCTGAAGAGCAACTCAAGGAGATTATTCATGAAGCTGATCTCAATATGTATGATAACAAAAAGAAGCGGAAGAAAATGCAGTCTTAGACTAAATAACGTGAGTTCGGAATCCGTTTAAATGGCGAACTCTCTGTCGGACTGGGAAGTCCGACCTACAGGCTTTTTCAGGGAAAGTCCAT
>CAJXGR010000429.1 GCA_913053665.1 uncultured Spirochaetia bacterium | reverse complement strand
TCTAATCTATAAACTCCATTATGTCCACTAAAAGATAATCCTTGACTTTGTCTCAATCTTATATTATAATTTTTCCTATCAATCAATAATTTTTCCTTCAACCTTTTTGAGATTTCCTTGACCAAGTTAATCGTATCCCTTTTCTGTAAAATCATTTGCTTTCCCTTTATTTTATTTTCTCTTCCACAGGCTCTAAGAATGCCCCGAAGACCCAGCCAATAATCTCTTTATCTGTTTCAAGGTGTGAGTATCTTATTTTATACCAGTGGTGTTTACCCCATTTGCCTATGGACTCTTCTTTACCAACGGATAAGATGTATATATAGCCTCCTACATTAAGATAATTTAGTTTTTTACTTTTGGTTGTTGGCTTAGAGCGTAGTATGACGTTATTATCATTGATAATTGTATTATTTTCCTTTTTAGGCATTCTGAAAGTGTACGATCCACTAAATTGATTCTTTTTAATTTTTGATAGTGCCTTCTGATAGACTGGTAATACTATTTTCTTACTTTCATTGAGCATCTCCTTTGTAGTATATTTGGTGGGTCCTTTCTTAATATAATTTCTAATGCTTGATATTTCATCATTAAGCTCTTTAGATAACCTATTGTAAAGTGCTAATGTTGTTTTATCATATTTTTTTGGTAAGAAACCTTTTATAACTCTTTTAGGTTTTTTGGGATGTTCAAAATCAATTGATACCTTTTTGGAATCTTTCTTTATCACTTCTTTACGAGCAAAGTAAACCCTTCCAAAGTCTTTTTCTCCAAGAACTTCAAGCTCATCAAAATGATTAAATAACAAAAGGATTAACTCTCCCTTAATATTAAAATACTCTATCACAGCATATCCTGCCCCCTCGGCAAAAGGATACCACTCTTCATAAACTACTTTCCTGATCTTATTATCTCTTTTATTGCGGTAAATCTCTATTGATAAACCAAAAGCAGGAGGAAAAGAGACTGGTTCATTTAGTTGAGTTGATATTTTAAGCTTCTCAAAAGTCAAACGATTGATTCTCTTGACTTCTTTGTCAATTTTAACCATTTGTTTTGCGGTAGATCGACTAAAGCTCTCGCTTTGAATCAGCGTTAGGCTGAAAAATAAGATTAGGCTAATAATTATAAACTGTCTCATCCTGTTTTTCCTTTTCGATAATTGCTTTACCAATTCTTAATAAACAATTTATCACATTCTATTAACTTTGTAAATTAAGAATTAAGAGAAAGAAATCCATTTACCTCAAAAGAAATAGAATATAAACTCTATTATGTCTATAAAAACATAGTTCCTTGACTTTGTCTCATCCCTGTATTATAATTTTTTCTGTCAATCGGGAAGGGAAGATTTGGTACGAAAAGGGCTCTTTAAAGAATATCTGTTATTTCCTGATTCCAAATACATTGGATACCATATTTTTTCAAAGTCTTATCTTTTGTGATGATGGATAGCTTTTCCGACAGGGCTTGTGCAATGATTAATCGGTCAAATGGGTCTTTGTGATGGAAGGGCAAGTTTTTTAAAATATCTAAATGCTTTGGAGATATGTGTAATAATTCAATGGCATTTCCCTCGATATGCTCTGTGAAAAGCTCTACAAAGGATAGGTCTAATGTTAATTTACCTAAACCTTTTTTGATGGCTAATTCCCAAAGGCTTGCAAGGCTTAAATAACGCTCATTTCCTTGATCTTCTATGAATTGCCGTGGTCCTGGATTTAGTTTTTCATCTCCGTTGATGAACCAGAGGAAGATGTGAGTATCCAGTAAGAATCTCAAGGCATATAATCCTTAAAATCATCAAGGGGTGCGTCGAAATCATCGAATATTTTAATCTTCCCTTTGGCACTTCCAAACTTAGGGTGGGGCTTTTGTTTTTCTGTTGGGATGATTTTAAAGCTTGAGCCATCCTCTCGTGTGATTAAGATTTCTTCCCCTCCAGCCACTTGATCCAGGATTTCAGATAATTTATTTTGGGCTTCCTTGAGTTTTATCTTTTCCATACCGATTTCCTCACAAGGAAAGATAGGATTTATCTTGTTGGAAGTCAAGTTGAAGGGAGCACGATTAATGATATTTCCACCAAAACCACGTTTCCTTTTTTAATTCATACCAACTGTAAAACTTGTCCCAAGGCAAAGGCAAAAATTATCTTTCCTATGACAAGAATCACAATTCCATCCATCGAATACCGGAGTATCCATGAGATTAATAAAACCTTCCCTCTCCTCTTCACTCATATCCTTTTCATCTCTCACATCGTTACCACAGCTCATGCAGTATAGTTTATGTTCATATTTAATTAAGAATTAAGGGAAAGAAATCTATTTCCCTCAAAAGAAATATAATAGATCAACTTCATTATGTCTATAAAAACATAATTCCTTGACTTTGTCTCATCCTTCTAGTATAATTTGTCCTATCAATCTTCCTGACCCAAGCTCATATGAATGACTCCTTATAGAAATGATATTAAGACATTCTCTTATCCATCGACCTTACCCAAAAAGATTTGAGTGATTCCCGACTCGGTCAAGTATTAATACATCATCTATGACCCTGTAAATCAACAAGAAATCAGGCTCTATATGACACTCACAGTGATTTACATAATTCCCCTCTAAGATATGATCTTTAAACTTGAGGTCAAGAAGTTCTTCATTCAAAAGTTTTTCTATTTGAATTTCTTCATTTTTAATAATTATTTCATTTAAATTAAAATTACTGTCAATGCTGTAATCGGAGAACTTTCCATCCACAAAAATCCCCATATTTTTAATTTTAAAGGTGATTTTTGATTCAGAACTCTCCTGAATTAAGGTTTTTGAAGAAAAAGAAAATATACTGAAAAAGAATATTGTAAAAAAAAGAGCTTTCATTATTTTATGGTTTTTATAGTTTTATAATAAAAAAGAATTAAAGATACGAAAAATTGAATACTAATATCAAACATCAATATTGTAAAT
>CAJXGR010000428.1 GCA_913053665.1 uncultured Spirochaetia bacterium | reverse complement strand
AGCGGTCAAATATTTTGCAGTAAGCCTGATGCATTTTCTGATAAGTATCTTGTAACGAGGCGTCATCAATATGAAACGAATAAGCGTCTTTCATGATAAATTCTCGAGCACGCATAACCCCAAATCGAGGCCGAACTTCATCACGAAATTTGTTTTGGATTTGATAAAAGCAAATCGGTAAGGATTTGTAGCTGCGTATTTCACGTCGAAATAAATCGGTAATGACTTCTTCATGGGTTGGTCCCAAACAGAAGTCTCGCTGGTGCCTATCAGAAAGGCGCAATAGTTGCGGCCCAAATTGGTCCCACCGCTGTGTTTCGTGCCACAACTCAGCGGGTTGCACCGTTGGCATCAGAATTTCTTGCGCGCCGGCACGATCCATTTCTTCGCGGACAATCTGGGAAACTTTATTGAGAACCCTGACACCCAGGGGAAGATAAGCATAAAGACCACTGGAAGCCTTTCTAATCAGTCCCGCCCTGAGCATCAATTTGTGGCTGATGATTTGGGCTTCACTTGGGACTTCTTTTAATGTTGGGATAAGGAGTTTAGATAGACGCAAAGGAACCTCACAAGATCTTTAGACAAATTTATATACTTTATCTATAAAATGCAACCATCTTTCTTTTTCCACAGGGCTATTTCATTCTCCTGATAATTGTTTATCTTAAATTAGGGGCTGAACAGACAGAATGTCTGTTCTACCAGTATTTTAAGAAAAATAGGCCAGCGTCTGTCTGGCCACATTAGTTAGACTAATAAAGAGTTAGAGGAGAATGAAATTGCTCTTCTTTTTCCCACGTTGTGCTGGATGAACCAGGCTAATAAGAGTCTATTGGATCGGTAGGGTCAGAGAAGTTAGGAGATAGATAGCGATTATAAACTTCAAGACTTCTTGGATGAATGGTCTTCCCACACCTAATGACATAGGTGAGCTTCTCAGAAACCACCTGAAATACAGCCTTTGAAAGGTTTGTTTTGGCCATTTCAATGATAGAAGCCGAGCTTGGCAAGTTTCTGCTTGGATCACAATAGTCAGCCACATAAAGGACTTTTTCATAGTCTGACATATCCGGTCTACCCGTTGTATGACTAGTGATGGCGTTCAAGATATCCTGATCATGGATATGATAGACTTTACTGGCGATAGATCGGGCCACCTTCCCATGAAGTAAACCATGATTATCCGTTTCAATGGGGTCTAAAGGGATATTTTCCTCATGGCAGTAATCCATAAGCTCTTGAACCGTGTAATATTTGGCAAAATCATGGAGTAAAGCCGCCAAACTCAGCTTTTCAGGACTCAGATTATAATAGCTAGCTATGGTGAGAGCCGTCTCTTCGACTCCCAGGATGTGCTTGTATCGTTGAGCACTAAGATTTGCCTTAAGCTTATCCTGGATATCCCCTGACAATTCACGATAAGTACCTGTCATAACGACCCGTTGAAATAAAATAGTATGGATATGAGAACGAGCAGAAGAAAAGCGATCCCAAGAATGATGTAAATGAGTTTACTATTAGATCCGTATTGGGAAGAGGCCTTCACTGATTGCTGGTTAGCTTTAGAGTCTATGGGAGTTGATTCTTTATGGTCTTTTGGGTCAAAGCGTTTAATATTGACCTTTTCGCTTTCACTCACCTTCCCATAAATCCCGGACTGTATTTTAGTGATGATAAAATACTCTCCTGTAGGGCTTTGTGAGATTTTCTCCACGATGGATGGAATAGGGGCACTGCCCGTATCGTCTAAAGTGCTGACTAGCTTGGCAAAGTATCGTCCTTTAGGATTACCGATGTCGATACGGACCATGATCTTGTCCCCTATCTTCAAGTTATTGATAGGTATGCCAGATACAGGAGACAAGACAAAAGAAATATTTATAAGTGCACTGTCAGAAAGGGTTTTATGCTTTTCTTCCTCAAAAACATGCGTTTGAGTCTCCCTATAGTCTTGTTCAGCAACAAAAGCTTCTTCTTTTAACTGGTTTTTTAAGTCAAGTTCTTCTTCAGTGGCCGTTTCAAAGTTAAAGTCAAACTTGAACTGCCCTCCACCCAACTCAGTACGAAAGATTTGCGTGAACTTAAAGTCCAGCTCTTCCACATCGTGTTTTATAACCATTGGGAGTATATTTTCAACATCCGCCGACTCTAGTGTCTTTTCCAGGGTTTTATACAGATTTCTGGTAACATTATCGGCGAACTGACCGCTATAACGAATGTAGTTAATCATGTCCTCAAGGGCTGACCAGCTGAATGACGGCCATTTATCGTCGGGGGCAACCTCATCCAGCAAGGATTGATAGTGGGATATGAGCATATCCATTTTTTTATAACTTTTAATGGCGGGGTCAAAGAGGATATAGAATAAGCCGTAAATCCCTTTATCCTCAGAACTTACTCTGACTTTGAGGAAGATAAACTCATTGGTGTCTTGCGATGTTGTCTTTCCTGCCATCCCTGTCTTCTCTCTACAATTACTATGTCAATAATACCATGAATTTACAAAAATGTCAAACTAAAATACCAGGATGGAGTCAGAAAATTACCCATCCCTTTTAAAAAGTCAGGTTTTTTGTTTAACTTTATTGCAAAATTGATTATTCTAGGAGACCTATGAAATATGAACTCCACATTGCCCTTCGTTTTCTTAAAGCTCGGAAGGCAAATAACTTTATATCAAGGATTTCAGTGATTGCCGTTGGCATTATCGCATTGGCTGTACTCATTCCTATGGTTACAATCTCCGTTCTCAATGGATTCCATGAAAGTCTCATCGGAAAATACATCAACAGAAATTATCATATTCAAGTTAAAAAATACAATTTCACTGACTATCGAAAAGTGATTAAAGACATCCGAAAAATCGATCCCAAGAAAAAGATCATCAAATGGATAGATCCCTTTTGTCATGGAAATGTTCTTATCCAGCATGGAGACAGCCAAATTAAAGGAGTCCAATTGCGAGGAGCCGG
>CAJXGR010000427.1 GCA_913053665.1 uncultured Spirochaetia bacterium | reverse complement strand
GAGAGTTTCAGGGCTTGCAGAAGGCCTTTCAAACCACGGTTCAGCCCTTTAATAGACATGCGATGGGGCTGTGGAAGAGTCCCAGGGAACTCCAGACCAAAGAGAATATAATCTTTACCTTTTGGGAAGAAGTTCAGGGCGTTTATTATATCGCCACTTCCAAAGGGGTAGAAGATGGTGTCTGGATAGGTTTGTGGAAGATGCTGATCTCTCCATTTATGGATGTTCCCGTTGTTCTCAGTCATATTCTGCTTCCAAAGACGGCGGATGCTCTGTTGATAGAGTATATACGACCTGGATTTGCTTTGGGCATGGAGGACAGAACTTTTGGGGATCTCTAAACCGGCTAGAAACCGGGCTGTTTCGTTCCATATAGGTGGATAGGTCTCCTTACCCTGTGAGTCCGATCTTTTACTATCTGGTACATTGCTTTTTAGCACATCTCTCTCGGCTGACAGGTCTTCGATAGTAAAGACTGAACTTATTGAGAGAGTCAAAAGGGTAAAGAGTATTAGTATTAATTTAGGTTGATTCATTGATCCTGCCGTAGTTATATATTAAGTGGGTGTGATACTTAAGTCTGGTACAAAGACTTAGTTTTTGAGTTTAGCGTACCTGACTTCATGAACCACCCGTTTTTTATATTCCCGAATGGATTTAAAAGCGTTCATTCGCGTGACCTTTTTTATGGTCCTGTTGGGTACAGAATTGCCGGGAACCTGAAAGCCTTCGGTGGGCAGGATCGTGACCCTCGCGAACTTGTTCTTATCGAACTCCGTAAACCAGATCACTCCATTTTCATCGACTGTGATCCCGTCCTTTTGGCCGGACTCAGAGGTTGGGATCTGGAAAGTATAAAAATACTCCTCATCCTGCGGGTCAAACATAACGATGGAGTTTAAGTGTTTTGTGGAAAAGTAGACAATATCATCTGAGCCAATGGTTATAGCGGCTGGTCCGGGATTCGATGTTGGGAACTGATATTCAATAAAAACCTTTCTTTGTGGGTCAAAGCGCCCAATCCTGTTGCTTTTCCATTCAGTGAACCAGATGTGATCGTTGGAGTCAATGGCTAAAAACGCTGGTCCAGAGTCCCTATTGGGAAGAACATATTCTATTATCTCCTCTCTATTCTCATCAATCACTCCAATACGATTTGACTCATAGCAGGAATACCAGATACGATTCCTGGAATCGGCCTTCATATCAACCACCCAGCTATGGCGAGTGGGGGCTTTAATAGCTAAAAAAGACTTTTCCTTTGGGTCAAAGCGGATCATACGTCCATTCATATGGTCAGAGATCCAGATATTCCCATCCTTATCGACTGTAGGAATAGCCGGATTTGATTTTCTATAGGGGACTTTATAGTGTTCAAACTCCTCTGTTTGAGGGTCGAACTTCCCAAGAGTCCCAGCGCTTTGCTCACCAAACCACAAGACTCCCGCATCATCGATCACAAGGCCATCCGGGCGATATCGTCCCTCCGTATCGTATTGGGTAAGACTCTTTGTCTTGAAGTTGAATTTGGCAAGCCCATGAATACTTGGCTGAGTGAACCATACAATATCATTATTGAAGGGGTCTAATCGGATTTGATCCGGCTTGGAGGCAGGGCTTGTGGCTGTCCATTCAAGGAAAACACCTACATAATCCACGTCAGAGTAATCTTGACCCGACAGGCTGGTGTAAATCCCTGTTATAAGGAACAATAGAATAATAATGATCCACTTTTTCATTGATGAGTACCTATCCAACTTATTATAAAGTGAAATAATAATAAAAACGAACTCATGGGTCAACCATTGATTAACGGACAACAGGACTATTTAATTCTTCTTTAACTCTTTGTTCTACAATATAATGTGGCCAGACAAGAATGTCTGACCTACTTTTCTTAAAATACTGGTAGGACAGCGTCTGTCTGTTTAATACCTAATTGCGATAAATAATAATATAGAAAATGAAATAGCCCTGAATAGTATGTTATTCTGCATAAATTGATTATATTTATAGTGTAAAGGTATAATCCACTTGTTTCAGGAGGTTACCATGTCTCTTCGGCCACTTGATCTGCAAGTTGTATTAGGTCAAATGGATAATGCGGGGGCGGACTATCTGAAGGCCTACACCGCTCCCAGAAAGGAACAAATCTATCACGAAGCTCATTTCATCCGGCGGAGCCGTGATGGGGACCAAAAAGTCCTTGATCTTCCTGAAGAGGTCAATGAATACCAGGAAGGCTATATCGATCCCCATGATGGGGACAGCGATCGAAAGAAAGGTGCTAAACTTGACAAGCGAATGAAATCACGTGTTCATCCTGATGACCCATTTTCTCATGAGGAAGAAGGAAAAGGTCAATACATTGATGTACTCAGGTGATATTAATATGGAACATCATGTTAATTTTGGTCTATTAAGTGATCATTTTAAATCGGTTATATATTTAGTACCATTATATTTATGTTGGATCTAAAAGAGATAAAACTTAAAGTTGAGCAAGAACAATACTATTGCTCAAAACATGGTGATCAGGAGAGACAAAACGACAATCTAACAATTCTTGAAGTAGAAGAAGCCATAGTTAATGGAAGGATCTTGGAAGAATATCCTGATACTGGAAGAGGAGAAAGCTGTTTGCTTGTTGGTTTTACAGAAAAAGGAAAACCAGTTCATGTTGTTTGTGGTGTGAAAGGAGAAATATTAGTGATAATAACCATCTATATCCCTACACCGCCAAAGTTTATAAATCCTTACGAAAGAGGCTAATTAAATGGAACAGTGCCATTTTTGTGGAAACAAGAATTTCAAGGATTTAAATGTACAATACACTTATAAGCATAATAATAAGCTATTGATTATTGACGATGTGCCGTGCAGTCAATGTGAGTTTTGTGGTGAACAGTATTTTCAAGCCAGTGTTTTAAAGAAAATAGAACTTGAGTTTAACGCTATTTATTCTCATGGTAAAAAA
>CAJXGR010000426.1 GCA_913053665.1 uncultured Spirochaetia bacterium | reverse complement strand
CTTAGCTTTTTTGAGTTTGTTCATAACATCAGAAATCGTGGCAAAGCCTTGTTGGGATCACTGATTGGAGTACTAGTAACATAACAACCTGAAACACATAAAGAGCCTAAAAATATATGAATCGGCACGAGACGAATCATTTATGTGACATCACCGTGAGGGATTGTGAGCCAGAGATTCGACAAAGGAATGAATCAAGGAGTCCATGATCAGGCCGTTGAGGAGGATAAGATCACTTGCATCTCTTTATGAATCAAGGAATTGCTTGCGATCATTGTTTGATCCTTCAGGGAATAGGTCTTCCCGTCAAATTGAGAGGATTGCCCCCCCGCTTCTGACAGGATCACAAGGGACGCCGCCACATCCCAGGGGTTTAGTTTACGTTCCCAAAAGCCATCATAGCGTCCACAGGCCACATAACAAAGGTCTAAAGAGGCAACACCTGCTCGACGTATACCCTGTGCCTTCTCCATAAAGAGTTTAAGTTCACTGATGTAGAGATCCGCATATTGATGGCGGTCATAGGGAAATCCAGTGGCTAAAAGACTTTGTGGGAGGTCAGGGACTGTAGAAACCTTAATAGGCTCATCATCGAGAAAAGCCCCCTTCCCTTTTTCTGCATGGAACAACTCGCCGCTTATGGGCTGGTACACTAAACCCAGTATAAGCTCATCATTATACTCCAAAGCAATGGATAGGGCAAAGTGAGGCACGTTATGGGCGAAATTGGTGGTTCCATCCAGTGGGTCTATAATCCATCGGTAGGGGCTGCTGCGTTGTGACTCATGGGACTCTTCAGCCAGGATATCATGATCCGGGTACTCTGAGTGGATGATTTCAATCACTTTATCCTCAACGGCCTTATCCACTGTGGTGACCAGGTCCACGACACCTTTATGGGTGATCTCTTTTTTCTCTTCAAAACCCTTTGAGAAGATGTCATCCGTTTCTTCTACGCAACGAAAAGCAATGTCAAGATAAGTCATTTATTGGTTCACCCGCTCTTTGATTTGTTGTACGTGATGCTCATAATGGGAACTTAAGGACTCAACAATAGATTGAAGGCTCTGTCGGCCTATTGTTGGATGGATTCCCACTCTAGCCCAGTGATGTTCCTTTAGTCGGCCCAGCCAGAAGATCAGGTGCCGACGAAGGGATATGAGTGAGTTTACCAGTAAAAGACTGTCCCAATGGTTGTATTCATGAATCTCAACCCATTTATCCTGATCGAAAGTAGGGTAAGAGGGTTCGTTCTCTTCCATTACCTTTTTCAGCCGATAGCTAAAGGCCAGTTCTACATCAAATAGATGTCCCAATATCTCTTTGAGAGACCATTTCTTTGGACTTTCCTTATGACATAGGACTTGGTCAGATGCGTTCTGAAAAAGTATCTTCAGTTCGTCAAGATAGTTCCCTAAACGCTGGAGTAAGCCTTGTATTGCATGCTGGTCCAATGAACTCTCCTGGGTAATGCGACAGTTTCGTGGATCTACCTCTAGAAATGCAAATCATTATAACCTATCACAAAAGGTAATATGAGTGAGTCGTTTTGACAAGTTTTCTTAACTTTAATCAATTGTTTGTTTCCCCAAAATGAATCATTGAACTTTGCTACGGGGAATAATACAAATAGTTAAATAAAAGTATTAAATCTAATGAATAAACTTACGATAAAACTAGATAACTTGTGTCTATTATTAACCAGAGGGCGAAAATGAGCGAAGAGGCTAAAGGAAAGATTCAAATCAGACAAAAAGGTCCTCGTAGTGGGGGATCCAGACCTAGTATTGGTCCAAAGGATGTTGAGGAACTCCAGCAAGATGTCAAAAAGCTTAAAAAGCAGGTGGGTAGGCTCCTTAACATTGCTGAACACGAAGAAAACTTGATAGAAGAGTATCGGGATAAATCTATCACCTTAAAACTGGTGGATGGAAGCGAAGAAGTTGGCACTCTAAAGGAGATTACCAAGTTCCAGATTGTGATTGAACAGGATGGCTCGGCTAATCACTTCTACAAAAGTGCTGTGATCAAATATCACTTTTAATGATGGTGGCTTATGAAACGGTGTCTCCATATCGTTAGACAAGAATGGCTTTTCCTAAAAGACTTGGTGAATGAACACATTCTCGATATAGATAATGTAGATTCTGCTGTTGAACATGCTTTGGATCGCATAAGCTCTGAGCAGAAGATCAGTCGCCAGGAATTGATTAAGGTTATTCTCATCAACTTCCGCATAAGCGTTATTGAGAGCGTAAAAGCAGGTGGTCTAACATTTGACTTTACAGCTCTATCCATCAAAGATATTTGTTACTTCTACCTGATGCATCGGTTAAAGGATTCAGCCAAGTATCTCTCCAGCTGATCCAATCAACTTAAATCACATGGTCTCTTTAAAATGATCATGGCTAGACGGGACAATCAGAACTTGATATCCGTCTTTTGTGAGCTGAAGACCTTTAGACTCCGTTATTTCACCAATATTACTGAGCATGATATTATGGCTCTTTAACAGATCATCTGTGTTTATATGTTCTGAAGAGGTGAATAGAACTTCATAATCCTCTCCCCCGTGAAGGATAAACCCTTCTACCTGATGTTTATCTTCCCATTGCAACAACTCGGCTGATAGAGGTAGCTTATCCCATTGAATACGAGCCCCCACACCACTCTCAGAAAGGATGTGATCTAAATCTCCCGATAGCCCATCACTTAAGTCAATGGCACTATGGATTTTATAGTGTGTGTTGAGATAAGTCATTTCACGAAGTCGTGGGGTGGGACGCAGATGCTTTTGGATCATTGGATGATCACCATGTACAGCAGGTTGATTCATTAATAGGGAGAGTCCGGCGGATGAATCACCCAAGGTTCCAGTGACATATATCTTATCACCTGCTTTAGCCCCCTTTCTTAGGAGGATTTTATCGTTCTTCCCAATCCCAACGGCTGTTATAGAGATAAATAGGTGGTTCCTGG
>CAJXGR010000425.1 GCA_913053665.1 uncultured Spirochaetia bacterium | reverse complement strand
TAAAGAACCAAAGTTTTATTACCCTATCGGGAACTTGATTTTTAACGCCTCCTAAAGGAAAAGAGTTTATTAATTTCACATGGAACACAGAAGGTGTGCAAAAATATAAGATAAACCTATTCTTTATAGCCATGAGAAACTGATTTATTCAATCTCTGTGTTTTTGGGTCTCTGTGGCAAAAGAAATAACCATTTCAAACTGACGTTAATCTAAAATTAACCCGAAAAGCTCTTGCCTTTCCCCACATATCCTATTAATATTGATAGAAATAAACGCTAGTCGTGAGGGGATCCATGAAAACATTCGTCGTGATTTTAAGCATCCTGTTACCTGTCTATTCCTTTTCTGCTCCACTAGATGAAGCCGCCAAATACCATAAGTCCGGCTGGGAGAACTACAATAAGGGAAAGTATGATCAATCCCTCGCCTCGTTCATGAAAGCTAAAACCATCTATGAGAAAGAACTGGGTAAAAAGGATTTAAAAACAGCCAATAGCTACAATAACGTTGGACTGGTCTACAATAGCCAGGGAAAGCACGATAAAGCCCTTGAGTACTACTTTAAGGCAAATAAAATATATGAGAAATCATCCAAAAAGACCTATACAGCCACCAATTACAATAATATCGGTGTGGTCTATTATAAAAAAGGAAACTACGAGAAGGCCCTGGAGTACCACTTTAAGGGTCTGAAGATTAGGGAAAAGGTTCTTGGGAAAGGTCATCCCGTGACTGCAGAAAGCTATGACAATATTGGACTGGTCTATGAAAGGAAAGGAGAGTACGATAAAGCCCTTGACTACTTCCTGAAAAGCCTGAAGATCAAGAAAAAAACCCTTGGGAATGGGGATACAAAAACAGCGACCACCAATAATAACATTGGATTGGTCTACTACAGGAAAGGAGAGTACGACAAAGCCCTGGAATACCATCTCAAATGCGTGAAAGTTTATGAGAAAAACCTGGGGAAAGACCATCCTTACACGGCCTACAGTTACAAGAATATTGGAATCACCTATGACACCATGGGGGACTATGATAAAGCCTTGGAGTACCACTCCAAAAGCCTGAAGTCCCGTGAAAAAGCCTTGGGGAAGGACCATCCTGATATAGCCCAGAGCTTAAACAACCTTGGGGCGGTCTACAGCCATAAAAAGAACTATAGCAAATCTGTTGAGTACTACCAGAAAGCTCTTAAGATCAGGAAGAAGGCTTTAGGTGAGGATCATCCACTGACTGCCCAAAGCTACAACAACCTTGGGGCGATCTACACTCAGAAAAAAGACTACGAGAAGTCCCTTGAGTTCTACAATAAAGCCCTGACTATCAAGAAGAAAGGCCTGGGAGAGGATCATCCCGATACAGCCACCAGCTACAGCAATATTAGTCTGGTTTATTACAGGCAAAAGAAGTACCCAAAAGCCAAAGAGTATATCCAGAAGGCGATCTCCATACGTGAAAAGAAGCTGGGTAAGGATCACCCCTATACAAAGGCTTCCAATAAGCTGTTAGCTGAGATTGATAAGGCTTTAGGGGGATTTAAAACACCCGTTGAAACCAAGTAAAGAAGAGACCGAACTCATTTATCATGACCGTCGTAAATTAGGTCAATCTCTTAGCTCTTGATGGGCTTGATCGATCACAGCTTTAAAGTCTATCACTTCCTTGCTTTTGCGATCTGACCAGTGAATCAAGAACTCCCTATTCCCCTTTGGCCCCTTAATCGGTGAGTAGGTGAGGGATTGTGTAAATAATCCTATGGACAAGGCGTAGTCATTCACCAGATGTAAAGCCTTAAGATGGTCTTCAGCCTTCTTCACCACCCCCTTGAAACCAGTGATTTGCTCCCCCACCTCAAACTGAGGCTTGATTAATGCAATGATCTCCCTATCTTTCAAGACTGAGAGAACGAATGATAAAACTTTGGTCAATGAAATAAAGGATACATCTATAACAGTTAGGTTTATGGGCTTGTCGAACAAGTCGGGATGGAGGTTTTTAGCATTTAACTTTTCCATAACAGTGACTTGCTGGTGGTTTCGCAGGCGATAGTCCAATTGATTGTAGCCCACATCCACACTGTAGACCCATTGAACGTCGTGTTGCAAAAGGCAATCGGTAAACCCCCCTGTAGAAGCCCCGACGTCTAATACAATCTGATCCTTGACATCTATAGAAAAGGTTTTAAGGGCTTTCTCAAGCTTCAATCCGCCGCGACTCACGTATCTCTCATTGACCTTCAGACGAAGGGATACGTTTTCATCCACCAGATAACCAACTTTTGTAATGACCTCATCATTGACCAGGACATTACCTGCGAGGATATGGCCTCTGGCTTTTTCACGGGACGGGGTGAGGTGTTTCCTGGATAAGAGTTGGTCTAATCGGTATTTCATGGTTTATTTAGTTGTCCTGCAGGGATAGAGAAAATGTCTCATTCCCAACACGTCGTTTCATGAATAATATAGAAATTCATTGACATTGTGTGAAAAGAAGTTTTTATTTAATAGGAACCAAAACGCCCAGCAACTAAACCTCTCGTTACGTTTTGGAATGAGGTGAAATGAATAGCAAAGAGATACTAGATGAAGCAATGGCCCTTAAACCGGAAGAGCGGTTTATCATTGTTGAAGGTTTGTTGAAGAGTCTTGATGAACCTGATCAAAAGATAGATGCAATCTGGGCCGAAGAAGCAGGAAAAAGGCTCAAAGCATACAGGAATGGAAGGCTTGAAGGGATTCCTATGGAGGAAGTGTTCAAGGTTCAATAATGAAAGTCTTCTTCTCAAAATATACTAAAACGTTTTTAAATCCGATATAAAATGTCACCATTTGCTCGTTTCGACAAGCTCAACGACCAGTTTGTACCCTGAGCCTTCGGCGTGAGCTCAGTCGAACGCTTGTCGAAGGGCACCATGACAAATCATAATCATTTCAGTATAGCATAATTTTAACGATCGGTCAATAAAAACTTGAGACTATCAATTCATCCC
>CAJXGR010000424.1 GCA_913053665.1 uncultured Spirochaetia bacterium | reverse complement strand
GATAATCACGGCTTGGTAGCTAGAGATATGTATTAAATAGATTCCCTCCGATCATAGTCTGAATATATAATTGCTCTATTGCATGTATATACAAATTGATAGCACAAGGAGACTGACCATGAACCCCGAACCAATGTTCAGACTGTTCCCAAAATCCCTTTTTTATTTGATCCTCTTGATATTATCCTGCTCAGCCACCCATGATTTGCCCTATAAGACCTATCACTCTGAGCTTGAATATCTTAAGAAGGTAAATAGTGTGGGTCCGGCAGGAAATCCTCAGATCATTTTCCTCTTAATGGCTCAGTACTTAAACGCCAATCAAAAAGAGGCTGGAATCCAGTTTTTCACTTCATTCATCAAGAAATATGACAAACAACTTTCTCTACCCCAAAAATCTCTCTACTTAAGTGCATTAGCAGTCCTACGGGCAATTCATGCTCCGAATATTCCCTTGCTTAGCCGGATAGAGTGGGTGGAAAAGACTATCGATATGTTGGAAAAGGCAAAGGAATACTCCAAAAACCAAATCTATGTGGTTCGTTGGATAAGAGGGATCATCTTTGCCCGCCTTCCTGAGCGATTTAAGACGGCTGAGTTGGCCATCAAAGAGTTGAACTGGTGCATGGATCATATATCAAAAGCTCCAGATCCAGGGTGGATAAGAGAAACCTATTATCATTTAGCTCTTGTGTATCATAAGCAAAAGAAACATCAATTGGCTAAAAGGTATCTTGGGCTAAGTGGTTATCCTGATTTCAATAAGAAGATAACTCACACGTCTTCATACTCTGTCAATGGTCGTAGTGGGTTTATTTTTGGCCTTCGACAGCTTAAAGAAATTGTAGCAAATAAAGTATTTCTCCTTACAGGGTTTGAGTTTACAGAACATTATTTTATTGTATCCGATGATAGAAAGCATTTGATTGCCATCGATGCCGGGACTCGTCCTGACACTGCCAGGGCCGCTCACGAATATCTATTAAAGCGTCATCCAAACCTTCCTCCTGTCACGACAGTATTTTTCACCCACTCACACTGGGATCATATCGGAGGATACAGTTATTATCGAAAGCTCAATCCTGAAGTCAAGTTCTATATTAGAGATAACTATCGTCAGGAAATGCGTCGTGTACTCAATTTAAACTGGAAACCTGAAAATACTTCCTTCAATATTAAATATTTCTTTGGGAGTAAGTTCAGGATGGATTTTATTAAAAAGTTCAAGCCGGATATTAAAATAGCAAAACGCAATAAAGTCACTGTAGGAGGAACTCAATTTGAATTGGTGCCTATACCGGGAGGAGAAACCCTGGACGGTCTATTTATCTATATGCCAAAGTTTTCCATCCTTTTTGCGGGGGACTTTGCCATGCCGTATATAGGGGCTCCATTTGTTGAAGAGGGCAGCATTCTAGGCCTATTTGAAGCCATTGATATAGCCGCAAGTCTCAAGCCCAAAATCCTTCTCCATGGACATTCCACCCTTTCCACCTTATATCATTCCATAACGATACTTAAAAAGTTAAAGAGGCTTTTAACATGGCTGTATCATGAAACCAACAAGTCCGTAAGTCTTGGTATGAGTCGAGCAGCGATTCACAAGAAAAATCTTATACCCCCTTTTTTGCTTAATGATCCTGATATGCATGTCATTTATCTTGTTGCAAGGGAAAACTTTATCAATAGGGTCTATGACAAGGCAGTGGGCTACTGGGAATCAAATCTTGATGGCATTGATCATCTGGGTCAAAACGACTTTGGCACTCTTTTAACCCATTATTTAGGTCTCAATGAGGGACAAATAGGTGATGCGGTAGAAAAGATGATCCGAAGCGGTGATCACGAACTTGCGGCCCGAACCCTTTCCTGGAGCCTGACGCAATACCCGAATAGTTTGAAGCTCAAGAAATTAAAGCATCAAACCTATCTTAAGCTAAAAGAAAAGTACAGTTCGTTTAATCCTTTTAAATTCATCATTTACTCCAGTATCATAAAACATGAAACACCCCAAATCACTCTGCCAAAGAGTAAATAATGATATCAGGAATGATAAAAGGTTTCATTTGCCTGACAATATTAATGTTTGTTTCACCTGTTGGAGGCGTATCAGCTGGAGAGACGAATCGAATGGGTCTCACTATCCGACCCTTTTCGGGGATTGGAACGACCTTTGTCAATCTGGAAGACTATGCCAACAGTGGAGCCAATGTTCATCCCCTTCAGGTCATAGAAGTGAGACCCGGTCTCCAGGTAATTCATTCTCTGAATGAAGATATTGGATTAGGCGTTGAGGCAAGCTATCTGCCACTCTATTCTATTGATAATGTGGGGAGATCAAACCTTGACTTGAAGGCCAAGATGCTTAAGTTTGTCTTTTTTGGGGAGTTAAACATATCCAATATAATGATCCATCAGTTAAGAGTCGGTTTTTATGTGAATTATTAGAGATGATATTCCCAATAAACTCACTGATGACCTCAATTTTGGCCTCATGTACAGCATGGAGCCTCAAATCAAGCTTTCTAAAATGATCACGTTGAACCCTGTGATCAAGTTCGACTTTATTTTTGCTGAACAATTTACGGCGGCTTTCACCATGACGTTAGGCCTCTCTTTTACTTTGTAGAAGGTAGAATCAATGATCTTTCAGCCTTTTAAAAACTTTGGTAGTGCAAAAACTCTTAGTGATAACTACCCGAATGCTGATAGGGTCCTATTCATGATAGATGGTGTTTAAGGTAAACAATGTTAATGCAGGCATTTACTCTGACTGCCTTTTCATTACTTTCCCTATCCTGGCTTCCTGGAATTCGCTGGTCGGATTGTTCAGTACTTCCCAGGATACATCACTTACACCGCTTTGTACGTGGTTTTGGTGGTCCCGGCCCATATCCTGGCCATGAGGCTTTCAGTCAGATATAATGAAAAATGAGGGGGCGGTAATGGCTTGTAGGATAAGTTTAAAACCTATCCTACAAGCCATTGGATAAAC
>CAJXGR010000423.1 GCA_913053665.1 uncultured Spirochaetia bacterium | reverse complement strand
TTAGGGCTGGGCAAAGCTTGAAGTCTAAAAAGGGGATCAAAAAACTTTCTGAAGCTTTACTACAGGGTTTTAAGAACATGGAGTTAGGCTATACTGTAGCTGTTGATAAGGGCTACCACAAAGACCCGGAGAGCAAAAAGTTTGTTAGTTTGGTCCAGAAAAGTTCTATTGCTAACTATTTCTTAAGAAAATCGATTTTAGAGAAAGTTGCAAAGCTCAGCGATGAAGAGATCAACGAGATTCTAAAAGATAAAAAAAAGAAAAAGGCCTATAAAGATCGTCTTAAACAACTCAAATACGCTGTGAATAATAAGAATCTCATGGATTATATTCGGTCGGAACATTCCTATAAACAAAGTAATACGTTGCAAACTCAATTTGTTAAAAAGCTTAGAGAATCCCATAAAATTGTTATCAGTGAGAAGTATTTTAAAATAGACTCTAAAACAAATACAAAATAAACTATTGGATATTCTTGTAAATAACTTAGAGAATGAGTCTATTGAAGTGTTTGATGATTTTAAGAAATAAAACGATGTGGGAACAGGATGATGAGATATTGGATTGTTATTATAATTATAGCTGTTTATTCCCCTCAAATAGCCTGCCAAAATGGGTCAAACGATAATAATGTCTCTCCAAAAAGATCTAATAAGTCTGATTCACTGACTGCCTCGGTAGATACGGCTCACCCTGATGGAGTCACTCAGTCTGAGAAGGATTCAGAGGCTAATCAAGGGGCTGAGAATGATAGTTCGACCTTTCCTAAAGAGGATACGGATGGCGATTCTTTTCTTGATAGTATCAATGAGAGTATGCTCAAGGAAAGTGAAGAAAAGAGGGACTCCGATGAGACGGGAAGTGAAGAAGATAAAAATCCCGATGATGGCAGCTGGGTCCTCATGATTGATGATAAAAAAATATCCCGCCAAGCCTTCGAGAAAGAGTATCAGGGATTCTGTCGACTGAGTCCCCAAAAAGTTAGCAAAAAGAAATATGCAAATCTTTACTTACAAAACTATATCTTTAAAGATAAAGCTAAAGAATACTTTGCCAGTCAGTCAAAAAAAAGCTTATTGAAGTTTATTCGTCGTAAGGCCATGATTGACTATTATTTAAAAAGCCAGGTTCAAAGCAGGAAGATTCAAACACCCTCTTCGCAAAGACTCAAAGCCTTTTACTCTCAACTCATTCAGCAAAAAGGGTTTGGACACTTAAGGTTTAATAAGCATCGGTCTAAAATCAAACAACTTTACAAACTCCAGGAACTCAATAGACGAACAGGAGAACTTGATCAGGCCTTGAAAGGGCGATACAAAATAATATCGAACGATGAGTGGGAAGAGGATGTCATTAGCAAATACATTCATAACCGCTACAATAAGAAAAACGCATTAGGTAGGCATTATAAAAAATACTGGCTTTACAAAATCCTTCTTGGCAAAGAAGTTAAGAAAAGTGCTATCAAAAAAAACCTGTCCTTTCAAAAGAACAAAAAGACTCTTCAGAAAAGAAAGGGTCAAAAGTCAAAGATTATGACGAATAAAGAAATTGGGATCCATAAGAACGTCAAAAAAGACCTGACAGAGGTTCCCAAACCGATGGTCGATTCCATGATTCATAATACAATGACTACTATTGACCCTGATGACAGGGTTTCATCTAAACCCACACTAGCAAAAGACGGGAATCCATTGGCCGAAGAGTTTGAGGATTTCCAGAAAAACAATAACTTCAAAGCCTCAAATAGATTAGAGAACAATGAGAAGCTCTCTGCCAGAACAATAGAGTCGGATGATGAAAGCCCATCTGGAAAGCTGAAACCTCTCTTTATTAAAGGCCAATATAAGCATAGGCGATCTATTCCGCTTTGTATAAAAGATGTGGAGACTTGTATCCAATACTATCGGCTGGCTCAGCTTAATCCCAAATTGATACGGGTCTTAAGGAAGAGTCCACAAGCCAGACAGCAGTTTGTCAATCGTTTTCTGCTCGAAGAACTTGTATATAAACAACTTAAGGATGCAAAAATCATATATTCCCAAAAGTATAAGGATTTGGGTGCGTTAGCTGTACGAAACTTTGGACTCAACTACTATATGAAAAACGCCCTAGGCCTAACCAACCGTACTGAACAAAGACGTTATCTAATGAAATACATGGAATCCCATCAGATCAAACTGAGCGAACGTTACTTTGATCAATAAGACCAACGCTTCTATCAAATCATCGATCCCTTCAACTGGATAAACAATATGGCATATGAGTATATACTCTTACTCACACTGAGCTATGGATTAGGCTCCTTTCCAAGTGCCTATTTAGCAGGCAGACTCGTCAAAAATATTGACATACGCGACCATGGAAGCGGGAATGTGGGGGCTACCAATGTTTTCAGAGTGCTGGGAAAGACATGGGGGATTGTCACGTTATTTGTCGATATCTTAAAGGGCAGTTTAACGATAATCCTGGCAAAGGCTATTCTACCAATAGATCAGGAATATGGCAGCTGGATTCTATTAGCCTGCGGGCTGATCGCATTTTTAGGACACATATTCCCTGTATGGCTCAAGTTTAAGGGGGGGAAGGGAGTGGCCGTAGGAGCGGGTGTGTTTTTGGTTTTAATACCTGTTGAGATGGGAGTTATACTTACATTCTTTGCTCTTGTTGTTGGCCTCACTCGATATGTTTCACTGGGATCTGTTTTATCAGCCTTCTTTCTACCTTTCTCAGTTTATTTAAACCCCCTTCGAGAGCAGGACAATGATTTATACCCCTATCTTATAGCGGCCTCTGTAATAGCATTGGCTGTTCTCATCATGCATCGGGACAATATTAAGCGACTATTAAGAGGCGAGGAGCATAAAATCACCTTTGGGTCTAAATCAAGGCAATCTGGGGCATCAGAATAACCTGACGTGAGTTCGAAACACCAAATGAGCATCTGTCGAGCTAGGAAGCTCGACCTACAGATAAATGGACTCTCTCTGAAAAAGCC
>CAJXGR010000422.1 GCA_913053665.1 uncultured Spirochaetia bacterium | reverse complement strand
AGCTCAGCACCTATGTTAGTTAGTCCTTCGGGGATTGCGAGATCCTTGTTTTTTATGAGACTCACAATCGTTTCCAAGTCAAACAAGTAGCAGTTCATGATCATCCTTCTTCTTTAACTAATTGATTTATATGGATAATGGATATTGAAGGCTATTCTTCGTTCATTTTCTTGCTTAGATAAGCGGTTATATGGACACATTGTTCATTTTCGGGATGATTCTGAGAATAGTCTCCCTTACAATCCAGGATAAGCATATTGCCGCCTAAAAGGTCTTCAGTCCTGGCAATTTTAACGTATGAGGCTTTTTCATAGTCTCCAAGAACAGCTTCCAGGATATTGGATAGTTCATCATCACCTATAATGACAAATTGAATAAACCGTTTATTTATGTAGTCATCAATAAGTTCATGGAACCATTGTTTGTAGTTGTTGATCCTGTGAAATGTGTCCTGTATGTAAAGTCGAGTGAGACGGTATTGTTCTGATATACCCTTTGAGGTCAATAGGTATTGGATGTTCTTGCGGTTCAGTCGGGAGAGTTTTACAAATCCTTTTTGAGCCAGGTTTTTAATCAGGATGTTAATAAGTCCAACAGACAAGCCGCTTCGTCTTGAGATTTCTCGCTGGCTATTCCTTCCATCAGCTGAAATCTTGCTCAGGACAAGAGCTTCTTTAGGGTTTAAGGGATCTTCCACTAGATTAGAGGCATTGTTCATAATCAATAATTAAATACTATTTCTGAAGATTGTCAACTTTATTATTCATTTATTCACGCAATTCATAATAATTGATCAAAAATGAAAAAAAGCTTTGACAAATAGATATTTAAGGTTATACTATATACAATCCAGGTTTGGACAGGCTGGAATTAACTGGATTATTACAGGAATAAATGTAGGTTGTATGACAGATCATTATTTATATAATATAAATGAAGTTTACTTTATCCTGCATCAGTTAAATGAAGCTAGAATAAGATCCCTGTTAGCCTTAGCGAGACAAAGGATCAATGATGATTTCATCCTGAAATGTTGTGATGTGGCCAGAGCCTTTGATTTTCTAAGTCATAATGAGAGCAGGGTGATTGCCCATTTATTCTTTTTTAAAGATTCACCACACAGTCTTTCAAGGACTTTGCATATACCCAAAGAACAAGTCTTTTATCTAAAACGTAGAGGTTTAAAACAGATTGTTCAGTTTTTGAACGGTTCCAACTGAATCATTATTTTGCCAGCATATTATTTGCTGAGAGTCGCGTTTAGCGATTTTTTTCTCCTTGCCATCAAGGATTTGGAGAAAACTTATTTGTTTAGACAGGTGAAATGCGTCTTCATGATTTGATTCGTTCTTGTATCCCCTAAAATGCTGTCTATAGGTAAATTGGTTATAATCTTTGCCTAAATCATTTTACCACATCGTAAATAAAGAATATGAAATCATCCAATAAATTAAAGCTCTTTTTCTCGCCATTCAGTAAACTCAAAATCGTCACATTAGTTCTCTATTCGCTATTTGTTGCCATCATTGAGATTTCCGGAATGGGTGTCATTGTCCCCTTCATTGGAATATTGGATAACCCTTCTATCATAAAAAGCAATGAGTATTTAAACTCAATCAATCAAATCCTGGGGAATCCGACAGAGAAATCTTTTCTGATCTATTTGGGTCTAACGATTATTGCCATCTGGTTCGTTCGATCCTTGCTGATGGGCGGGTTTAATTATATTAAACTAAAATATACTTATCAAATACAGCATATATTTTCAAAAAGAATCTTTGAGTCCTACTTATACAGAGATTATCTTTTTCATGTCAATCATGAGAGTTCCGTTTTATTACGCAATGCCAGGGAATTAACGGGCCATTTAGCCAACGGTTTTATGGTTCCCATTTTACACATTGTTACAGATATTATTATTATTGCCATCATTTTGGCAGCCTTAATGATTGTTGATGTAAAGCTCACCCTCTTTTTAGCAGTCCTGTTTGGAGTGATGAGTTTTATAGTCTATACTTTTTTCAAGAAAAAGGTGAATCAATACGGTATGCAGAGAAATGAAAACTCTGAAGAACTCTATAAAATATTAACTCGTTCCCTTCAGGGAATCAAAGACGTTAAAATCCTTGGGAAAGAGCAGTTCTTCTATGAACGTTTTGAAAAGCAATCCTCGAATTATATAAATCTTGAGACGAAGTTTGGCACGATTTCAGCCTCCCCTATTCTATTATTTGAGTTTGTTGGCATCGCAAGTCTGATATTAATCATGATTTATATGATTAATTCCAATATGTCCTATCCAATCATCATCTCAATGATCACAGTCTATGCCATCGCGGCCTACAGGCTTCTTCCCAGGGTGAGCAGTATATCTGTCTCATTGCATCAGTTAAAATATTTTGCCGGGTCAACCGATATCATTTATAATGAATTAAATGGGCTGGACAGCTTAAAGCTTAATAAAATGATCCGTCAGAATGGAGAAGAAAAGCTAAAATTTGACAGGTCTGTCGTTTTGAACCATGTTGACTTTAAATATCCAGAGTCAAAGGAATGGGTACTCAATAATATTAGTCTTGTTCTCAAGAAAAACACATCGAATGCCTTTGTAGGGACTTCAGGAGCAGGCAAAACCACTTTGGTCGATGTGATCATGAGCTTTTTTACCGGTGAAAATGACTTTCGATGAATGCTTAGCACACCCAAATTTTCGATTGCGGCAACATGCGCTTTGGTTGGATAACCTTTATGTCGCTCAAAACCGTAACCGGGGTAGCGAACAGCCATTTGATTCATTTCATAATCTCGCGCCACCTTAGCAATTATTGAGGCAGCACTTATCTCAGCAATTTTTTGATCCCCCTTCACAATCGCTTCGGCCACACAATCAATATTTGGTATTCGATTTCCGTCAATTAACACCAACGTCGGCTTTTTTTCCAATGCGACATAGGCACGGCGCATCGCCAACATTGTGGCGGCAAAACTAAGGGCTGGAATTGTA
>CAJXGR010000421.1 GCA_913053665.1 uncultured Spirochaetia bacterium | reverse complement strand
GTCTCTCAGATGCAAGTCATCTTAGGAAACAAGCTCCTAGACGACGCAATCGAAAACGTACAAAAGAAATCAAACAAATGACCGTTATATGGATGATAACAACTTTAGTACTATTTATCATTCTTGCTTTACTGGGTTTTCTGATGAGACTCAATCAGAGCAACGTGATAAAGCTTCCAGCCGACTATTTTTACTCATTTATGACTTTACATGGCCTTGGGATGGCAGGCGTGTTATTTTCAGGCGGTTTAGCGGCCCTTTGGTACCTGCTTTCAAAGTATATTGAGATGAGTGTTCGCTTAATGAGGCTTGTATTTGTATTCGTGGTGATAGGTGTTGTTGGGTTAATAATATCCACATTGATAGGACGATTTGGACCTGGATGGTACATGCTTTACCCCTTGCCTTTCAAGAATAATGGAGTCTGGGCCTCGTGGTCAACTGGTTTGGCTAGCATTTCAGTCATGTTTCTGGGAGTGGGCTGGTTATTAGCTCAATTGGACGTGTTACGAGCTTTAGCTGTTCGGTATGGATTGGCTAATATACTAGGATGGCAGTATTTCCGTAAGAACAGAGAGAATGATGATATGCCCCCCATTGCTCTGGTTGGGGCTGTAAGCTGTATCGCTGGAAGTCTGACAACAATAGCCGGTGCAGTTTTAATCACTTTATACATCATTCAATGGCTTGTGCCCACCATGAGCTACAATGCCCTATGGATGAAGAATATTGTATTTCTATTTGGCCATACCATAGTCAATGTTACCCTGTATTTTGGTGTTGGTTATATTTATGAGCTGATGCCACGATTTAGCGGACGTCCCTGGAAAATGAATAAAATATTTGTAATATCCTGGAATGCCGTTTTAGTTTTTGTATTGATCGCTTATTTTCACCATCTTTACATGGATTTTGCACAGCCCCGATTTTTACAATTTGTTGGTCAAATTGCTTCTTATCTGAGTTCCGTACCTGCTACCGTTATAACAATCTTTGGAGCAATCGCTCAAATATATCGTTCAAAAATGGACTGGACCTATACTCCCCTATCCTTCTGGTTAGGCCTTATGGGCTGGCTTATTGGGGGATTTTTAGCTGTCATGGATTCCACAATCATTGTTAATGTAGTTTTCCACAATACATTATGGGTTCCAAGCCACTTCCATACTTACTTTGTGATGGGATTTTTGCTCATGTTCTTTGGTTTTGTTTATCACTTTTTCAAACCTAACACAGAAAAGATAGCAAAAACCAGTTTGGTCACTATGCTTATAGGAGGCTATGGTTTTTTGGCCATGTTTGCCCTAGGAGGATTATCCGGTGTCCCAAGAAGATATGCTTCTTATACAGATATCCCACTAACATCTGTGGCCCATTCAGGCGAAACACTGGCTTTTTGGGCCGTCCTGTTTATTGGCTTATTTCTTTTAGGAATCACTATTTATTATGTTTCAATTTTTGCTAACATCCGTAAAACTTGGTCTCAATAATGAATAAGAAAGATCTTAAAAGATATATATTTCCAATCGCTCTTATATGTTTGTGGATAGTTCTGCTAGGATTTTGGACCCATGGATTTGGAGCTTTTACGATCTATTCCTATACTTTGAAATCTGCTGGCCCCTTTCCACGAGAGATTCCACCCATAAACCTCATTGATCAGGATGGAAACACCTTTAATATCAAAGACTTACGGGGAAAATATATTCTCCTTAACTTTATGTATCTGGAATGCTCATCCGTTTGCCATTATGTACTTGGAGATATGAATAAGTTAAGCCGTCATTTAAAAGACTTAATGGGAAAAGATTTGATGATTGTAAGCAGTAGCTTTGATGGTGACAATGATGGAATCGATTCTCTAAAAAGAAGCTGGAGAAATTATGGTGGAAAGAAAAACTGGCTCATGACCAGCATGATACCCAGTGGAGCCCATGAATTACAGGATCAGTTAAGACAACTGGGTGTTTGGGTGAAGAAAAGAAAGGATGGTGGCTTCAATCATAGTAGCTATATATTTTTGATTGGACCCAATGGACAAGTTCTTAGTGTCTTTGAACCAAGTGATAAAATTGAATCCATTGCCCATGCCGTAAGAGAGTTAATGAAATGAGTTTTTGGTTTGTTTGGATAGGGGTCGTGGGGATCATCATCTCACCTCCCATAGACAATTATCTTGATGCCAGTATGATGCGTCATATGATTATTCAAATGCCCCTGTTAATTTTTATGGGCTACTTAGCCAGCCGACGTTTAATAAATATTGATCTGTCAAGTATTAATCCATACGGCTTAACAGGGATTATTTTTTTTCTTGGCTCTCTTGGTTTTTGGATGATTCCTCACTCACTTGACAGGACTATCATATCCAATTGGACCGATATGTTAATGCATTTTAATATGTTATTAGCAGGATTCTTTTTGGGTAAGTCCATTGGCTTAATGCCTTTTATCTTAAGAACTGCAATTAGCATCTATTTTGTTGGAATGCTGTTATCTGTGAGTATCATTTACTTGAATTACTTTTCTCTGCTTTGTGCAAGTTATACTCTGGAACAACAGAAGGAGACAGGAGTGATGCTTTTTTGGTTTAGTATTGGGCTGATTCTATGGCTCATAATTGTGTCTGCTCGTTTTATGAATAGTTTGGAGGGTTTAAGTAAGCCAGGTAAAAATAAATCCCAAGATTATAACGCTATTTGATCTCAGAGCTTTGCAAAAACCTCAAGAGCTTATCCTGAAGGTGATAAGGTATTTCATCCACTTCATCCAGAAAAAAAGTCCCGTGATAAGCGGCTTCAATTCTACCAATACTTCTTTTATAAGCCCCGACAAAAGCCCCTTTTTCATGGCCAAAGAACTCACTCTCCATAAGATTTTCGGGGATAGCGACACAATTCACTTTAATCAAAAACTGTTCCTTACGATCGCTTAAGGATACCCACCTGAAAGAATAAACCCTGTGAAATAATAACAAAATTGGCCCTGAGAATCAAATACTTCCC
>CAJXGR010000420.1 GCA_913053665.1 uncultured Spirochaetia bacterium | reverse complement strand
TAAAAAACTCTGATTAATCCAGGATTCCCAGCCTGCCGGATTTTCAGTCAGTTTGATAGCCTGTATGGCAAGACCTGTCCCAAAACACAAAAAACTCAAACTTATTACCCAAAACAGCCTTAAGCAGAAATGGGTAAAAGTTATTCCACCCCTCTTATGGAACTGAGACATTCGGCATTAAATCTTCCCGGATAAAAGTACTTCTTTTCTGCACATTCTCCATATCACTAACAGCATAACAGTTCCTGCAAAACTCTTCATACTTACCCTTTAATAACTGCGAACGGCTATTTACAACTAGCTCCGATGCCAGCATCTCCCTAAAGGTATTTTCTGCAAAACTGCCGATTGAACCAATATAGCAGAGATTGACATCTCCATTGCTTGAGATAATAAAATTAAACCATGGATAGGCGCACACAGACTTACCAATCCTCTTGGGTTTCCTGCTTGAGAATAAAGGCGGGTGTATTATGGTTATTTTCTTATCCCTGTTAAACTGCTTTTTTACCTTTTCAAGGATGGAATCGGACAACTCCTGGTGAAAAAAGAGTGATTCATCAAACAAATCCGAGAAAGGTCTTGTCAGTTTAGCATGCCTCAATTGAACAATGTCAATGTCATATTCTCTGGCAAAATCATATATACCTGCAAGTTCTTCAACGTTTTTTCTTAACATTGTATAGTTTATCCTGATAATAGGATTCTTCTTGGCCCTGTTCTGATTCCTGACCGATTTCAGGAGTGATAAAACCTTCAATAATGTAGCAAAGTCCCCCTTTGTTCTTATTGAGTTGTAAGTCGACTCTGTAATCCCATCGATACTGATGTTTATTTCGTCCAATAATTCTTCATTGATAATATTAGAGACTATTTCTTCCTTCATTAAAAGTGCGTTGGTACATATCCCTATATACCCGTTAAAATATTTCCTCGCAACCCTTACATAGTCCAAAAAATTCCTTGTCATAAATGGTTCGAAGCTGCAGGAAAGATCAAGCATTTTCGTTTTATGAAAGATCTGCTTCGCTATCGATTCAAACATCTCCATTGACATGATATTTATTTTATCCCTGTAACCATCCAGGGACATATAACACATCACACAGCGCAGGTTACATGTGTTATTGGTATCAATTGCAATCCGGTAAGTCGGCAATCTAAACACTTCCAGTGTTTTTAACGCGGCTACCTTTGAACTCCTGGAACCTAACAGGTTATATAAAAACCGCATTGTATACTTATTCATATCGTCAACTTCTTTTTACCCAAAACAGCCTTAAGCAGAAATGGGTAATACTCAATTTTCATTACGGAAATCTTTTTGCCGTGTTATGCAGAAATCCCCCAGCACCAGCAGATCCATCTTCGTCCTCAGGAAACAGTTAAGTGCTTCTTTTATCCTTCAATAACTCTATCCCTCTTATAAACAGCGGGATTCCCCTGATAAATCTTATATGGCTCCATATCCTTTGTAGCCACGGATCCTGATGTCAAAACAGAGTGAGTCCTACATCTGACTCCAGGACAAATAATTGACTTAGCCCCGATCCATACAGCATCTTCTAAGACAATTTCATCGACAATCAAATCAAAAGTTGACATTTTGTAGTTATGGTTAGCAGTTAGGAGATAAACTCCCTGCGATATGCAGACATTATTTCCAATTACTACCTTTCCAATATTATCTATCCAAACACCTTCTCCAATCCATATATTACTCCCCATATCTAAAAACCACGGATACTTAATATTTACATTTGGCTTTATTACTATATTTTTGCCAATTTCAGAGCCAAAAATCTTAAGAAACATTGTCTTTAACCTGCTTGGAACGGGGAATGAAGTTTTAAAAAATATCAAGTTAACTAAATACCAAACTGTCCTTTTAAATACACTGCCCGGGTTATACCATTTGTTTTCAAATTTTGATAAATCAACTGTTTTCATCCAGATTTATTCCATACTCTGTTTTTATAAAGCTTTTAATAGACTCTTTATCTTTTTTACCGCATTTTTTGAAAATTTCATATATTTTTGCATCAACCAAAAACCTGTACCAGAAACCTTGTAGAAGATGCCATATTAATCCTTCTCTTCCATCTAAAAAACCCAACTTAATAAAATATCTGTACAGAAAATAAAAAAAAGGCCTGACAAATAAAGGCACATTCACATAAATCTTTTCTTTTATATATCTTTTTCTTTGTTCTTGTGCTCCCAATAATTTTGCAGAAACCGTATTGCCATAGTTTAGAAACTTATATTTTAAGTTAAGTATATCTATAGCTTCTCTTGTAGCGTAGTTATTGTGTTTTCCAATCCACCAATGAAGAGATTTATGATTTTCATCTATAATATCATTTTTTAAAAACTCAACTTCACCATCAGATAGCTTTATATGCTCATCCATCCATCTTTCTTCACAAAAGCCCTTCCCATTTCTCCATATCCTTAGAAGCCAGATCGGATAGTATCCCCCGTGCTTAATCCATCGTCCCATAAAATAGACCCGTCGCTTTACATACAGCGCAGTTACACTACGCGATATGTTAAAAATAATCTGTGATAGTTCACTTACTAATTCAGGGGTAGCCGTCTCGTCGGCATCTAAACGCATAATCCACTCTGAAGCTATCGGTAAATTATTAAGAGCCCAATTAAACTGTTTGGCTTGAGTTTCAAAGGGATGTTGATAAATTTTATCTGTGTATTTTCTTACAATCTCTAATGTTTTATCAGTTGAATACGAATCAATAATGAAAATTTCATCCGCCAATCCATGAACACTTCTGAGACAATCACCAATGTTCTTTTCTTCATTATAAGTAAGAATGATCACAGAGATTGGTAGTTTTTTCATATGAAGTTCTCTTTTTGGCTATTTAAAATAAGTTCGCACATGCATGTCAGAAGGCAGGATAAAGCTGTCGGTGCTCGTATCCTTATAAGCAGGCAGGAGTGCCCGTACCGCTGTCAGATACCCACCGCAGAAAGAGACTATACAAATTATCAGC
>CAJXGR010000419.1 GCA_913053665.1 uncultured Spirochaetia bacterium | reverse complement strand
AACCCTTAAATAAGGATCTTGGAAAGAAGGTGAGTCTTTTCACAATAAAATCTCTCAAATTAACGAGAGGCTTTCAGAGGGGGCAAATCACTTCTCTCAAAGTAAATATTCATAATGATAGTTCTAAACATATTTCTGCCCTGGGGGAAGGGAATATTGACTTTTCCAGAGACGATATCAGGATCGGTCTGGGTTGGGCCAATTCTCCCGGCAAGTATCGAACAGGATTTCTTAGTCGTTGGTATGACGAAAAGGGTAAGGAAGTCCTTGAACATGATTATATAAGCTGGTTTCCTTTTGCCACCTGGCTTTCTGGAGATATACCGCCTAAAAGTACTGTGTCATCCTCTGTTCTCATGAAAGTACCCAATCAAGCGGGTCCATACCGTTTAGAGATCATGCTGTTTCAGGATTTAGGGTTTGCTAAACAGGGATCCAAGATTGCAAGGATTAAAAAGCCTATTAAGACCATGATCTTAAGGGTTGATGTCAAGTAAAATATCTGTAAACTTGGATCTATAAGAGAGTAATCATCCTAAAATATTTTAGGCTTAAAACAACAGGAGTCTTGCCAAAAGTCTTTAAAGTAGATATATTATTCTTAATATCGGTGTTATAAGACTTTTTGAGGAATATCGTGGCATATAATTTGATCTTACGTTATAGTATCGTACTATTATTATTTACTTTAGCTCATTGCAACGGGAAAAAACAAGATAACTCTTTAAAGAATATTGATCCAAAGACTGTTGTCTATACCGTTGACGATCCGGCTTTTGACCGAAAGACAGGTATTTTCAAGGCAGATAAATACACCGGAGCCTTGTGGCACTTTGATACGCTAAGCTCCAGTATTCTGGAAGATGACTCAGGTCGTCAAGATAATTATGGTGATGTTCACAGTGCTCAACTTGTGAATACAGGGCGATTTGCGAAGTCTTATAAGTTTGATGGCAAATCGAGTTATATAGAAATTGATGATAGTCCATACACATCTCCTATACATGCTATCACCGTAGAGTTTTGGGCATTTATTGAAAAAGACCAGCATGGAGTGGGTTTTCCTACATTTTTAAGTAAAGACAGCACCTACCAGGGGAGTGGTCAACCGAGTTATGAGTTTTATCTGAATAATGTGGCTAGCGATGAATATGGGTATAATATCATCTGGAGAATCAATACGGATGCGGGTGAATTCGCTTTGCCGGCTGATAACAGTGAATGGAACTGGCGACAACACTTGGCGGATCAGAAATGGCATTATTTTGCAATGACTTACGATGGCGAGGAAATGAGACTTTATGTTGATGGGACATTAAAAAACAAGCGGAAAATCAAGAAAAGTAAGTTGTCTCAAACCAAAAATCCGTTGCGTATCAGTAGAAAGTATGGTGAGACAGGCAATTTCTTTAACGGTTTGATGGATGAACTTCGCATTTCCAACGTAGCCCGTAGCGAAACAGCCATCAGCACTTACTGGAAAGGCGTTCAAGGAAAGTAAAGCTCTCAATCCTTCTTGCTAGAGTTTAATCGGCGATTTGAAACAAGCCTCTCAAAGGGGAAGTCAATGGACATAAGCCATTTTATTTCCTTACCCTCCTCATAGATAATAAATCCCTCCACATCGTCAAGCTTATTAATAAACTCCAAACCTTTGTGTGGGCCAAGAATAAATACAGTTGTTGCAATAGCATCAGCGTCCATAGCGGTAGTCGCCAAAATAGATACACTGATAGACCTGTCAGTCGGGTAACCTGTCTTTGGATTTAGAATGTGATGAGCACGAAAGCCTTTATCGGTCATTCTAAAACGTTCATAGTCCCCTGATGTGGCTAAAGCCCTGTTCGTAATGGAAAGTCCACCTACAAAAGGCGTGGGAAACCGCTTCTTACGGGGATTATTAATATCTATCTTCCACTTCTTGTTATGAATCGTCTTTCCAAGAGCATAAATATCTCCACCGATGTTCAACAGGGCGTTATCAATACCATTCTGTTTCAAGTATTCTATTCCTTTATCTATGATATATCCTTTGGCTATTCCACCCAAGCCAAGAGCCATTTCATCTTTCATAAAGCGTATCTGCCCTTGATGTAAACGAATGTTCCCGTAATTCACTCTTTCCAAGGTCTCTCGGATTGCCTCTTGATCAGGTGTTTTATGATAGCTTTTATCTGTAACCCTCCATAAGTGGATGAGAGGGAGGATGCTTATATCGAAAAGTCCATTGGAAAGGCTTCCATATCTAATTCCTTTCTCAATCACTTCATAAAGTTCTTTGGATATTAGGATATTCCTGTCGAAAGCGTTATGGTTCACGTAATTCAGTTCGCTTTCAGGATCGTAGGAGCTGAATATCTTTTCTAACCGTCTGATCTCACTGATCAATCCATCCTTGATTCGCTCAGCATTCTGATAGCGATAAGAAATGAAGTGTAAGTCTATCTCAGTGGCCATGACAGCTTGTATTTGAAAACGATGGGAGACGGGTGAGAAAAAGAAAAATGTAATAAACCAGAAAATAATGGGCACAGAAAGGAGAAAGAGGACTTTTTTAGTTGTCAATGTTTAGACAATGGCTTTTAAGGTTTTGTAAACTTCATTGAAGTCACACTCACTGTTCTCTACAAGAACACTCAGATTCTCAAACACACAAAGACTTACAGCAGACCCGGACAGGGCAAAGCCTTTGCATTCCTCAAATCCTGGCATGCCGCTAAATGTACTGAAGCCGTGGGCCTGCATAGCCCCCATCCTCATGTTAGCAGAACACAAGTCAGCCAGCATAAGGCCAACCTTGTCGTCCACCTGACCTGCTTTAGCCACAAGCTTGCCATCCTCTGAGAATTGTGCGGCCCCAATAAAACCTTTTAGGGCTGTTAATTTAGAAATATCTGACATATAACTCCTCTCAACCCAACCTTTTAGCTAGTAATAAACTAATGGGTTTATTTAATTGCCTGTAGGAACTTGATCAAGAAACTGTCGCATTAGTCTTTTTCACCCAATTGTGAAAATACTAACTTGCTATTTAG
>CAJXGR010000418.1 GCA_913053665.1 uncultured Spirochaetia bacterium | reverse complement strand
TAAATAGCAAGTTAGTGTTTTTACAATTGGGTGAAAAAGACGAATACGACAGTTTCCTTAATGATTCCTAGGTCCTCAGGAACAGGTTTTCTATCTCGGTTTTGCTTAAGTGTAGAGCAGTAGGGCGTCCGTGAGGGCAGGCAAAGGGATTCGGGTATTCCAAAAGCTCCTTGACAAGATGGGTTAACTCACTGTGTGATAAGAGGTCGCCGCTTTTTACAGCAGAACGACAAGCTTTCATCTTCAACGTGTTATCAATAAAAGAAAGTGGGTCAGCCAGGTTCTTGCCATCCATAATGTCCCCCAATAATTTATCCAACACAACCCTGGCCTGTTCTAGCTTAAGAAAATAAGGTATGGATTGGACTATAAAACTTTGCTCCCCAAAAACCTCCAGTTCAATACCCAATTGAGTGAGATTCTCTAGCTTTGAAATGATGGATTCCATATCAGAAGGAGGAACATCGACAACGAAAGGTGTGAGAAGAGGTTGAGAAGGGACTTTATCATTAGTCATCTTCGCTTTGATCTGCTCATACCTCAATCGCTCATGGGCGGCGTGCTGGTCAAGGAGTAGAAACTCATCTCCATGCTCAATAAGGATATATGTGTTGAACAAAACCCCCATAATGCGATAATCTTGTTCAGTTCCTTCTTTGGAAGGAGTATCATGAATAGGTACATCTACTGCAGGTGATTTCACGAATTGTCTGGAGCGATCCCAAACCTTTGTGTGACTTATAAAGTCATTTTGTCTTGCATTGTTATTACTTTGATAATAAGAACTTAAGGAACTTTTAACTCTCTCTTTTAGTTCAATTTTAGGTAACGCATAGTTTTTACTGATCATATCTTTAATCAGATGATAGATAGCCTGATGGATGGCCGGTTCAATGGAGATCTTGACCTCTCGTTTTGTTGGATGGATGTTCACGTCTAATAATTGGGGGTCAATCTCCAGGAAAAGGAAGGATAGAGGATGATGTCCAACAGGTGTAATACCTTCATAGGCCTTTGATACTGCGTGGGAGATGGCTGGTGAAAAGATAGGCCTCTGGTTGACATAACTGAACTGAAACTTTTTGTTCCGTTTAAAGAAGTTAGGCTCAGAGATATATCCACGTATATGGAAGTCCCCAAACTCCTGAACCACCTCCACTAAGTGGGATTGCAAGTCATCACCATAGAATAGCTTAATTCGATCAAGTGCTGATAGGCTTTTCAAGCTGGAGTATAGTTCTTTCCCATTGTGAGTAAGATAAAAGTCTCTATCGTAAAAGGGTATCGCTTTGTGGATAAAGACATCCTTAATATATCGCAATTCGGTGCTTTCTGTTTTCAGAGCTTTTTGTCTCACAGGGATGTTATAAAATAAATGGCGAACAAGAACGCTGGTTCCAGGGTTTCGGGCTATTTCCTTTTCGTTTATAAGCTGTCCTCCCTTAATGAGAATAGAATGGGCAACAGAATCGGCTTTCGTTCTTGATAGGATCTCCAATTCAGAGACGATCGACGTGGCATTTAAAGCTTCACCACGGAATCCCAAGGATACGGTCCTGTAGATGTCTTCAAAGTCTTTGATTTTACTGGTCGTGTGTTTTAGAAAGCAGATCCTGAGGTCATCAAGAGTCATACCCATCCCGTTATCCTGTATCTGGATAAGTTTTTTGCCCCCCTCTACAAGATGAACCTTGATCTGGCTGGCTTCTGAGTCAATCGCATTGTCTATTAGCTCACGGACAACAGAAGCTGGACGGTCAATGATCTCGCCAGCAGCAATTTTCTGATAGGTTTCTTTTGGGAGTTGCTTGATGTTCATAGACTACAAATTTACTAAAGTAATACCATAATGGTGTGTGTTTTTTATTTCCCTTAGCAATCTCGTCACGTTATCATCGTGATCTGAATTTTTTGCTTGACGATGTCTAAAACTTATATTAGACTTAAAGTAGACTTCGAGTGTCTATTTTGTCCATAAAGCTAAAAACATGATGAAAATAAGCCGAAAAGCCGACTATGCTTTGAGAGCCGTTATCTTCTTATCCCGACAACCCTTCTCACAGGTCTACATGATAAGTGCCATTTCTCAAGCGACTGGAGTGAGCCGCGATTTTATGGCAAAGATCTTAAAAGATCTTAGTGTGCGAGGCCTTGTCAAGGCTCAAAAAGGAGCTAATGGTGGATACAAGCTGGCGTTATCCCCCAGGGATATTAGTTTTAAGGATGTGATAGAAGCCATTGAAGGGTCCATTGAAATCAATGAATGCGTCCCAAATGCCTCTCTTTGCACACGTGTGGACTCCTGTGAAATGTACAGTGTCTGGAATAAAGCTTATCAAGCTATATCAAACGTTCTTGAGCAAACAAAACTAAGTGATCTGGCTGAAGTTGAAAACGCCCACCTCGAAACTTTCCCTGTCTTAGAGAGTCGCATAGGCTAAAAGGAATCTATGATAACAGAAGGATCCACAGCACCCGACTTTACCCTGACCGATCACAACGGGGAAGATGTCTCCATCAGCCAGTTCAAAGGCCAAGCCATTATTCTCTACTTTTACCCTAAAGACAATACACCGGGCTGTACTAAAGAAGCCTGTAGTTTTCGAGATGATTTCAAGGTCTACACTGAAAAGAACACTGTCATCCTGGGCGTGAGTAAGGATAGTGTAGAAACCCACAAAAAGTTCATCGAGAAACAAGACCTCCCTTTCATCCTGCTCAGTGACCCAGATGCTCAAGTTTGTGAACTATATGGCGTTTGGAAAGAAAAGATTAATTTTGGGAAACGCTACATGGGTATTGAGCGAACCACCTTTCACATTGATCCTGAAGGAACGATTAAAAAAATCTACAAACGTGTCAAGGTGGATGGACACTCTGCGAAAGTCCTTGAACTCCTCTAAATCATCGATAATCATCCAATTTGTTTGATTATAAGACAATATCAACACAACATCGCTTTATAGGGCAATAGTCCACGTTTCCATCTCATTTTATTTTCTGGTTGTGATAAACTAGTTACTGACGGATTTATCTAACTACCTGTAGAGACGCGATTAAT